>JADGNY010000044.1 GCA_017883235.1 Thermoanaerobaculia bacterium
TGTTCGCAGCTACTCAGGGTGATCGGATTTACGAGGCAATCAGCTCGGCATGCAACCATGGCCCCGACATGTCCCCGTCGAAGCCGGTACGCCCCCAAATTTTCAACGAACTGCATCCTCAAACGCCCCGTCTCATGGCAGCATTCCGATATGACTACCCGTGAGTTTGACCACGCCATCAATCTCATCGTGCGCCATGCGCTCGATGAAGACCTTCCCGACATCACCAGCGAGGCCATGTTCGATCCCGGCGACCGCGGGCAGGCGCGGTTCCTGGTCAAAGCCTCGGGGATCCTGGCGGGACTCGACTTCGCGGCGGCGACGTTCGCGGCGATCGATCCCGATTCCACCTTCGATCCGAAGCGAAAGGACGGCGATGCCGTCGAAGCGGGGGATGTCGTGGCCGAGGTCAGCGCATCGGTGATCGCGCTGCTGGGGGGGGAGCGGACGGCGCTCAATCTCATGCAGCGCGCCTCCGGCATCGCTACGGCCACGCGGCGCTACGTCGATGCTGTCCGCGGAACGAAAGCAAGGATCTACGACACGCGGAAGACCGCTCCGGGACTGCGCGCTCTGGACAAATACGCCGTCCGCTGCGGCGGCGGAGAGAACCACCGCTTCGGCCTCTACGACATGTTCCTCATCAAGAACAACCATATCGACCAGGCCGGGTCGATCACCGCCGCGGTCGAACGGATCCGTTCGACGAAGAGCGCCCAGCAGATCATGGTCGAGGTGCGCAACGTCGCCGAGCTCGAGGAAGCGCTGGTCCTGCGTCTCGACTTCATCCTCCTCGACAACATGACGGCCGGGCAGATGCGCGAGGCCGTTGCCCGGGTCGCCGGCGCGGTCCCGCTCGAAGCGTCGGGCGGCATCACCATCGACAACGTCCGCGAGATCGCCGAGACGGGTGTCGACCGCATCTCGATCGGAGCGCTGACGCATTCGGTGACGGCGCTGGATATATCCATGCGAATCGTTTCGTTGCGGGTTGGCCGGTTGTCGGTTATCCGTAGTTTTTGAGGGTTGCGGTTGTCGGTTGTCTGCGCGCTGCGGCGCGCGTGGACAATATTTCACGGCTGCGAGGCCGAGCGCGAGGCCATACGTTATTGACCACGCGCCGCGCGCAGACAACCGACAACGCGCGCGAAGCGCGCAGACAACGCGGCGAAGCCGCAGCACTGGCACCACCCTTGCGGCAGCGCTCGTCGATGCCAGACTCCAGGCCCTTTCAGGTCGCCATCGTCGATGACGATCCCGCGATCAGGCGGCTGGTGAGCCTGTTTCTCAAGCGCAGTGGGTACGAGACCGTCGAATTCGGGATGGGGGAAGAGGCGAAGGAGCAACTCCCGAAGATCATCTGGGACCTGGCCATCCTCGACCGGCGCCTTCCGGATATGGATGGGGTCGAGCTCTGCCGGCAGCTCAAGTCGGAGCCCGAGCTGCGCAACCGCTACATCATCATGCTCACCGGCGAGGACGATCAGGAGGACAAGGTCCAGGGCCTCGACCTCGGCGCGGACGACTACATCACCAAGCCTTTCCAATATCCCGAGCTGATGGCGCGCATCCGCGCCGCCAAACGGATCGTCGACCTCCAGAAAGAGCTGCTCGACAGCAACCGCCGGCTGGAGCTCCTCTCGATCACCGACGGGCTGACGAAGCTATACAACCACCGCCATCTCCAGGACGAGCTGTCGCGCGCCTTCGAGGAATCGCAGCGCTACCTGCGGCCGCTCTCCTTCGTCATCGTCGATCTCGATCTCTTCAAGAAGGTCAACGATACCTACGGCCACGCGGTCGGCGATGAAGTGCTCAAGGCCATCTCGAAGATCTTCCAGGAGGCGATCCGGTCGACCGATCTGGCCGCCCGCTACGGCGGAGAAGAGTTCGCGCTGATGCTGCCGGAGACGGTCCTCGAGGACGCCCTCATTTTTGCGGAGCAGATCCGGCGAGCCATCGAATTGACGCCGGTGATTACGCAGTCCGGCCCGATCTCGGCGACGGTCAGCATCGGCGTAGCCACCGCGCCGAACGCGCGCATCCATTCAGCCAAAGAGCTGATCGTGGCGGCGGACAAGGCGCTGTATCGGGCAAAGAAAAACGGGCGCAATCAGGTGCAGGCGGATGGCGCAAGGACGCGGCAGGCGGTCAAGGGATCGGATGCGGCGTGACACGGTTGCGCGGTCTCGCGGTCGGTGAACACCCCGAACTAACCCAGGGCCATGGCCTTATCGAGGAGCGCTCTTTCCCTGCGTGGGAAGGTATTGACGTTATTGGTCAAGGTAGGGATGATGAAATCAATCTGACGGGCCTTCTGGCCAATGAGATTTTGTTCTGACGTAGGGCCATGGCCATATCGAAGAACGTTTTTTGCTTCCGCCGGAAGGCCCTCGCGTTCTCGCTGAAGTCAGGAAGCCTCCAAAGGTCATCCATGGACGTAGAACCGATCAGATGTTCGCTCCGGCCAAAAGCGATTTTGTTCTGACGTAGGGCCATGGCAATACGTCAGAATGTTTTTCGTTTCCGCGGGAGGGCACTGACGTTATCGCTGAAGCCAGGAAGCTTCCAAAGGCGATCCATGGACGTAGGATCGATCAAACGCTCGCTCCGGCCAAAAGAGATTTTGTTCTGACGTATTGCCATGGCCCTATTGAAGAATGTTTTTTGTTTCTTCGATAAGCCGATTCCGATACGCCGGAAGCAAATCAGCCTCCCGATGATGTCCATGGATCTACTGGCGATCGGATCTTCATTCTGAGCTTGGAGGGGTTGATCAGGCGGCGTTCGTGGCCGCAAACGGTGACAGGAAGACGGCGCAATGATCTACTGCGCAACCCCGAGAATCCCGCTACTTCGAAACCTCCACCGCGAACTCCTTCATCCGGCGGTCGACTTCGGCGCGCAGGCTGAAGACGTGCTGCTGGATGCGGTCGTCGATTCCCGGAGTCGTCCCCTCTCTCGCCAGTTGCTCCACGGCTGTCTCCAGCTCCGCGGCGTCGGTCGAAATCAGGCCGAAGCCGTAGCTTCCGCCTGAGCCTTTCAGTTGATGGGCGAGATACGTCAGCCGTTCCAGTGTTTCCGGCGACTGCTCGGCATCGAGCTTCGCCTGGAGCTCGCGCACCTTCTCGTCGGCTTCGGCGAGAAACTCGCGTCTCAGGTCATCCAGTTCCAGATCCACCATCATTTCCCTCGGGCCTCTGGCAGCATTGCACGCACAATGCCGCGCCTGTGAGGCCGTATGATTTCGGTACATGCCGGTTCCCGTGATCGCTGTGCCCCGCGCCGAATTCTCGATCGAAGAGCCGTGGGACATCCCGCCCGCCTGCGAGGTGGTGACGTTGCGGCTCGCCGGTAACGGAGGCGCGCCGCGGCTTCGGACCTTGGTCGCCGCGTACTACGACGATGACCTTCTCACCATCGTTTTCCGATGCGATGACGACGAGATCGTCGCCACCTACCTTGACCACGACCAGCCGCTCTGGCGGGAAGACGTCGTCGAGGTGTTCCTGGCACCCAGCGGTCTGACGCCCTACTTCGAGATCGAGGTCAACCCGCTTGGAACGACCTTCGACGCGCGCATCGACTCGCCCGACGGCGTCCGCGCCACGATGACCACGGATCCTGCCTGGACGTGCACCGATCTCTTCGCCGCCGTGCGGCGCGTCGATCAACGTACGCTGGACGTCGTCATCCGGCTGCCGTTCGCATCTCTCGGTGCCCATGCGAGATCGGGCGACGAGTGGCGGGCAAACCTCTTTCGTATCGACCGAAGCGCCGCGCACGGCGACGACTTCAGCGCGTGGCAACCGACGCGGAAATCGCCGCCCGACTTTCACGTTGCGGCCGCGTTCGGCGGGCTGCGCTTCGCGTGACAAAAGCAGCTAACTTCTTGTATTACAGGGAATTCATTCGACATTTGCTGATTTGTAATCATCTCCCCGGCATTCGCAGATTAGATTGAGCGTGGCCAAGGACCCCAGTCCCCGACAATGACCGTCCGACTTTCTCATTTTCTCGTTGCAGCGCTTCTTCTCGTTCCCGCGGCGTACGCCGAGGATCGGAAGATGTGCACCTCGTCGCCGCGTGAGTGCGAGCAGGCGATCCGCCAGCTTTCGAGCGGCCGCCGCTACCTCGGCGCGAGGATCGAAGAGCTCAATCCAGGCATCGTCGTCAAGGCGGTGATCGATGACGGCCCGGCCGCCCGCGCCGACCTCAGACCCGGCGACCGGCTCATGGCCGTGAACGGCCGCAGCACCCTCGAGGGGGACATCAAGGATTTCAAGCAGATCCTCTACAGCGCGAAAGAAACCGGCGTGCTCTGGATCATCATCAAGCGTCAGGGTGTTCTGAAGAAGATCGACGTACGGCTGGAGCCGTACTCGAAGGCGCAGATCGACAAGATGGTGGCGCAGCATCTGTTGCAGGGCCATGGCATTCCTCCCACCGTCAGCGCGACTTCGACGCCGCAGCAGTGATGACGGAGACAAATGGCCCGTGCCCTACTGGCGAAGTTCAAGGTGAGCCCGCGATCGGGTGACCGGCCGAACCACGTCTCACCGATTCTCGTTCCCTTTCTCATCGTCACCATCGGTCTGGGCGTCCTGGCCTGGCGCTCGTACGTGCTTTCGGCCCGGATGGAGCGCGGCGTCAACACGCTGGCAATGCAGTACGCCGGCTACGCTGCCGAGATCAGCGC
The DNA here is from genome assembly GCA_017883235.1 of Thermoanaerobaculia bacterium. Lineage (GTDB taxonomy): Bacteria > Acidobacteriota > Thermoanaerobaculia > Gp7-AA8 > Gp7-AA8 > JADGNZ01. The sequence continues at coordinate 4,700 of JADGNY010000044.1, forward strand.
GCGGCGCGTCGATACAGCAGTCCACGATGAGCTCTACCGGGCATCCGAGGAGTGGCAGAAGGTGGAGCGGCGCTCGCCGTCGCCGGAAGAACTGCAGAAGTGGATTCGCGACAACGACTGGATCATCTCCGCGCTCTACGTTCCTGACGCCGACCCGGCCAGTGCGATCTTCGCCAGCAAGCCGCCCGGGACGGCGCATGCCGGGGCTCGGTTGCCGCGCGAGTTCTACTCATCCAGCGGCATCGTCCGCTACACCTACGATCCCTCGCTGCTCCTGGCCCGCGTTGGTCCCGCGCTCGCGCACCAGCCGCTGGTGCAGGCGCAGGGGCTCTCGCAACAGGCGCAGGTCTCCATCATCGAGAATCCGTCCGCCGTCGGCGCGATCAAGACCGGCAACGGCTACGCCTTCATCGCCCCGATGGCCGCGCCACTGTCGTCGTACGCGGTGCGCGGTTTCGTCGAGACCGGCTACGGAACCTCGGGCTGGGAAAACGCCCGTCTGATCAGCATCCTCCTCAGCGCTTTGGCCCTGTCACTCACGGCGCTAGGGGCCTACCTGGCGATGCGCGGCCTCATGCGCGAAGCCGACACGATGAAGCTGCGCGGCGCGCTTGTGGCGAACGTCTCGCACGAGCTTCGCACGCCGCTGTCGATGATCCGCCTCGGCGCCGAGACGCTCAAGCGCGGCGGCACGCGTCTGCCGGAGAAGCAGCGTCACGAGATCGAAGACTCGATCCTGCGCGAAGTGCTGCACCTCTCGCACCTCGTCGAGAACGTTCTCGACGTCGCCCGAATCCAGAACAGCAGCGCCAAGGCGCTGGCGTTAACGCCGGTCTACCCGCGCGACCTTCTCACCTCGCTCGTCTCGACCTACGAGTCGTGGATCCGCAGCCGCGGCTTCGACGTCACGCTCCACATCGACGATGCCATCGACGAGCAGTCGTGGGATCGCGATGCCGTGTCGCGCGCCGTACTGAACCTGATCGACAATGCCATCAAGTACTCCGGCGATGAGAACAGGATCATCGACGTCACGCTCCGGCAGACGGAGGCATCCGTGGTGATCGAGGTGAAAGACCGCGGCATCGGTATCGAAGCCGACGATCTCACGCACATCTTCGAGCCGTATTACCGCGCGCAGTTCTCCGATACCCAGACGCGCCGCGGCGCCGGCCTGGGGCTGACGCTGGTGCAGCAGATCATCGCCTCGCACGGCGGCACGATCGAAGTGGAATCCAGACCCGGCGCCGGATCGACATTCCGGCTCCTCTTTCCTCGGCCGCAATCGCCGAAAACCTCATCCCTGGCGCAGCTGGCACCACAGACGCTGTAGAAACTCTCGCCGCCCGAGGCCCGTACTAACACCGGAGATTGCCGATGACGAAAATACTGGTCGTTGAAGATGAAGCAGGACTGCGGCAGGGACTCGAGATCAATCTCCGCATGGAGAACTACGAGACGGTGCTGGCCGCCGACGGAGAGGAAGCGATCCGTGTCTTTCACGCGGAGACGCCCGATCTGGTGCTCCTCGATCTGATGCTGCCGAAAAAGAGCGGCTTCGAAGTCCTCGATCACATCCGTAAGTTTTCGAAGATCCCGGTCATCCTGCTCACCGCCCGCGGGCAGGAAACCGACAAGGTGCGCGGCCTGCGCGGGGGGGCGGACGACTACATCACCAAGCCGTTCGGCTTGCAGGAGCTCTTCGCCCGCATCGATGCCGTCATGCGCCGCAGCGACGCTACCTCGCTGACGACGAAGACGATCTGCGAAGACACGCTCATCAAGCTCGATCCATCAACGCGCGAGGCCTCGGCGAAAGACCACAAGCTGAAACTCTCGCCCAAAGAGTTTGATCTGCTCATGTACCTCTTCCGCAACAAAGAGCGCGTCGTTCCGCGCGACGAGCTACTTTCGCGCGTCTGGAACTACCGCGTCGATCTCAACCTCAACAGCCGCACCGTCGACACGCACGTGACGCGCCTCCGCCGCAAGCTCCAGAAAGCGGTAGGAACCGATGCCGCGGTGATCGTCGCCGTGGCGAAGATCGGATACCGGTATCTGGGTGAGGCGAGCGATGCCGCATAACCCCGCATTTGACAACGGAAGCCAACCGTCATAGCGTCACGGCCCACATGCAGCCGACCATCTGTTGCCGCCGCCTCACAGGTCCGTTCGAGCGAACGTAGGCGCGGCATCAGCCACTTTTCATCGAATGAGACCCGGGCAGATCGCTCGGGTCTTTTGTTTTAGGAGGAAAAATGCACGGGAAGATCTACAACAACATCACGGAACTGATCGGGAGTACGCCGCTGGTGAGGCTCAACCGCATTGTCCCCGCCGGCGCGGCGGAAGTGGCCGCCAAGCTCGAATCGTTCAATCCACTGTCATCCGTCAAAGACCGCATCGCCATCTCCATGGTCAACGAGGCGGAGAAAGCCGGCGAGATCACGCCCGGCAAGTCGACCATCGTCGAAGCGACGAGCGGCAACACAGGAATCGGTCTGGCCTTCGTCGCCGCGGCCAAGGGCTACAAGTGCACTCTGGTGATGCCCGATACGATGTCTGTCGAGCGCCGCAAGTTGTTCCAGGCTCTTGGCGCGGAGCTCATCCTCACGCCGGGCCCGAAAGGCATCAAGGAATCGCAGCGCGTCGCCGAGGAGTACGCGGCTAATAACGAGGGATCGTGGCTGTCGAAGCAGTTCGACAACCCCGCCAATCTCAAAGTCCATCGCGAGACCACGGCGCAGGAAATCCTTCGCGACACCGACGGCAAGGTCGACGCCATCGTTGCCGGTGTCGGCACCGGCGGCACGGTCACCGGCATCGGTCAGGTCTTCAAGAAAGAGAAGCCAGACACGCTCATCGTCGCCGTCGAACCGATCGAATCGCAGCTGCTCAAGGGCGGAACGCACAACCCGCACAAGCTGCAGGGCATCGGTGCCGGCCTCATCCCGGCGATCTACGATGCGAACGTCGTCGACCGCGTCGTCGACGTGACCTGGGAGGATGCGCAGTCGACCGCGCGGCGTCTTTCGAAAGAGGAAGGCATCTTCGTCGGCATCTCCTCCGGTGCCATTGCCTGGGCGGCGATCGAGATTGCCAAGGAGCTCGGAGCCGGGAAGCGCGTGGTGGTCGTCCTTCCGGACACGGGCGAACGCTACCTCTCAACCGCTCTCTTTGAGTACACAGATCTGGTAAATCAGCCGGCGACCACTCCACAAATGCTCGCGGCTGCTGCAAAATAACTGTCCATGACACGGTTCCTGGCCCTTTTCCTTCTGGTCGCGACGCCGGCGCTCGCCTCGGACATCACCCGAGCGTCGGTCGTCGCGGCCATGAATGAGTACCGCGCGGAGCACCACCTCCCACTCCTGCGCGAGGATTTGCGTCTCGATGCCGCCGCTAACGACCGGATGCGCGACATGGAAGATCAGGGCTACTGGGCTCACGAATCTCCCGACGGCCGCTCGCCCTTCACCTGGCTCGCGCCGCACGAATACGACTTCCACTACGCCGGTGAAAACCTCGCCTCCGGCTTCGAGACCACCGAGCTGCTGGTAGCCGGCTGGATGGAGTCGCCCGGCCACCGCGACAACATCCTTTCGCCGCATTTCGAAGATTGCGGCATCGCCATCATCGACGGAATGACGATGCGGCGCGGGACGGGGAAATCGATCGTGGTGATGTTCGGGGCCACGCGCTAGACAAGTGGCGGACCAAACCTCGGTCCGCCACTCTTTGGCATGTGTTTAGTGCGGTGAAATGACCGTGACGTGCTGCGTGTCGTTGTTCGTCACTGACACGAAACTCCAGAACCGGAGACCGGTCGTGAGGGATGTTACCTCGATGCGAATGCGGTCGACGTTTTGAAGCTCCGGCAGTATTCCGACGTTTGAGATTTCCGCGTAACCCAAATCAAATAGCGGAGTTTCACTGCGCTGTTCAGTTGTGAGCTGGACGGTGCGTTCAGCCAGGAGCGGGTCAATCGAGGGAGGGTTGAAAACGTCCGTGGTTGTTTCGGTCGCAGGATTCACGCGATAGAAGCGAACGCGCACGGCCGCGCCCGGTCTCGCATCGACGTCATAGATCCGCAGGGTTTGCCGGAATGCAGCGCCGATGGGTACGTCAAGCAGATTCAGCGTACTTTGGTAGAGACCCTTTTCGCGGACGACCGGTACTTCCGTGCCCCAGGTCTGGCTTTGGCGCGAGACATCCTGCACGCGGAGATGAACCTCGACGTTATCAGAGTAGCGTCGATCAATCCGCAGAATGGCTCCCTGAGTAACGGCGCCGGGAACTAATGAGGGATAGAAGGTTACGTTAGCCCGTGTAAAGTCGTGACCACAGAGAATCGGGCAACCGTGTGGGTAGGATGCATAACCTTGGATATCCACAGTATCCTGGCCAGTGTTGTTCAAGATTGAAACACGGGTTGTCCATTGTGAGCCGAACGCTCCCGGTAGCTGGCCGGTGATGACCACGGGCAGAAGAAGGCGTTCGTAGGACACAGCTTCGTCGGCAATGGCGGCAGGGCCGCAGAGAAGAGAGGCGACAACGATAGCAGTGAGGCGCATGGAGTAATTCTCCTAAAGAGATTGGCTTAACCTTAGTCGAACGGAGAGATATAAGTGAGCAGGTTGTTTCGGCAAACGGTATGGGCGTCATCGACCCAATCGAAACAGCCCGGGCCGGTGGCGTGATCATGGATGTAGTTCCAGATCTGAACGGGCGTCCAGCCAGGATGACCCTCGAGCAGCCGAGCGGCCATGCCCGTCACGATAGGTGCCGAATACGATGTCCCCAACAAGAAAAAAAGATTGGTCGGATCGCGGTAGCAGGTCGGTGACCGATCCACGAAACTGAATGTTATTTGACCAGATAACGGATGTCAATAACTATTTCAGAGCATAGGTACAACCGAGCTGGTCTTTGCCGGCTGGATGGAGTCGCCCGGCCACCGCGACAACATCCTTTCGCCGCATTTCGAAGATTGCGGCATCGCCATCATCGACGGGATGCCGATGCGGCGCGGGACGGGGAAGTCGATCGTGGTGATGTTCGGGGAGACGCGGGCTACCTCTGTTGCCACGCGGTGAAACCACCCCGCAGGTGTTTCGCGCGGGTGAGCCCAGCGTCACGCGCGATGTCGAGAGCACGCGCCGAACGGCCGCCGGTCTGGCAGTAGAAGACGATGTCGGCGTCGCGCGGTAGCTCGTCGAGGCGATTCGGCAGCTCGCCGAGCGGAATGTGGCGCGCGCCGTCGATGTGGCCTGCATCCCACTCGTACGGCTCGCGGACATCGACGGCGACCGCCCCTTCCGCGAGGTGCATGACCTCATGCAGGCTCGCGGGATTGCAGAACTGGTCGTAGTCGATGAGGCCGGTGATCGCCGCGTGTTGATCGTGCTGTTCTTTCAGCCGCAACGTGCGGAACGACATCCGTAGCGCGTCGAAGAGCAGCAGGCGGCCGACGAGCGTCTCGCCGATTCGGGTGATCAACTTGATCGCTTCCGTCGCCTGAATCGTGCCGATGACGCCCGGCAATACGCCGAGGACGCCCCCTTCCGCGCATGACGGCACGAGGTGGGGCGGTGGCGGCTCCGGGTAGAGGCAGCGATAGCACGGCCCTTCCTCGGCCGAAAAAACGGAGGCCTGACCCTCGAAGCGGAAGATCGAGCCGTAGACGTTCGGCTTACCGAGGAGAACGCAGGCGTCGTTGACGAGATAGCGGGTGGCGAAATTGTCGGTGCCGTCGACGATCACGTCGTATCTCGCGATGATGGCAAGCGCGTTCTCCGATGTCAGCGCCGCGCTGTGCGTCTCGATAGCGATGTCGGGATTGAGATCCTGGAGCCGCGCCCGCGCCGCGTCGAGTTTCGGCCGCCCGACGTCCGAGGTGCCGTACAGAACCTGTCGATGGAGGTTGCTGGCATCGACATCGTCGAAGTCGACGAGACCGATGCGCCCGACACCCGCGGCGGCGAGATAGAGGCCTACCGGACTGCCCAGCCCGCCTGCGCCGACGACCAGCACCGACCCTCCCTTGAGCTTTTCCTGTCCCGCCTCACCAACCTCGGGGAGGATGATGTGGCGTGCGTAGCGTGCGCGTTCGGAGGGGGTGAGCATTGCGGTCTCGAAGTTTCGCGGTCTCGTGGTCTCGCGGTAGTTGAACTTGGGGGGGTTGCCGCGCGATCTCGCAACCGCGAGACCGCGCAACCTCACGCCGGCAACAGCCGGCTCACGATCTCCTGAATCTTCTTCCCATCAACCCTCCCCTTGTACCGGGCCGACGCTTCCTTCATCACCTTGCCCATGTCTTTCTTCGACTGGGCGCCGGTCGAGGCGACGATCTCGCGGATTCCGGCCTCGATCTCCTCGTCGGTCAGCTCGGGAGGGAGCCACGTTTTGAGCAGCTCCATCTCGCGGCGCTCTTTGTCAGCGAGCTCTGGGCGGTTGCCTTTCGTGTATTGCTCGATCGAATCCAAGCGCTGTTTGACTGCCTTGCGGATGACGGTCATGGCCTCTTCGTCGCTCAGCTCGTGGCCTGATTCGATCTGCTGGTATTTGAACGCCGACTGCAGCATGCGCAGCGTGGAAAGCCGCTCCGCGTCGCGCGCTTTCATTGCCGCCGTAAGCTCGGCGCGAATCGTCTCCGTCAATTGACCCATCTTGCACTCACTCCTCGCGCCATTCTATTCTTGCCGGCCATGCTCGATGTTGCCGCACTCCTGCGCGAAACGGGCGCATTGCTGACCGGTCACTTCCGTCTCTCCTCCGGCCTGCACAGCCCCGGCTACGTGCAATGCGCGCTCCTTCTCGAACATCCCCGCAATGCCAAAGCGATCGGTGAAGCGCTCGCGGTCAAGGCCTACACCTTTCTCCCCTCGAAGATCGTCGCGCCCGCCCTCGGCGGCGTGATCATCGGTTATACGGTCGCCGAAGCTCTTGACGTGCCTTTGATTTTCACCGAGCGGAAAGAGGGAGCGATGACGCTGCGGCGGGGTTTCCGAATCGCCCAGGGAGAGGCGATCGTGATCGTCGAGGACGTCGTGACCACCGGCAAGTCGACGCGCGAGACCGCGGCCGTAGTGGAATCCCTCGGCGGGTGGGTGGCCGGGTTCGCCTCGATCCTCAACCGCAGTGGATCTTTGAATCCGTTCGATGCGCCGTACGTTTCCTTGCTGGAACTGAACCTCGAAACGTATGACGAAGCAAATTGCCCGCTGTGCGCGCGCGGCATCCCGATCGATTCACCGGGGTCGCGGTACTCACGGTGATTGACCAACCGTCGCGATAAACTCGAATGGTGAATATCGAGCTGATCACGGTACGTGGCAACGAGGCGGAGTTGCGTGTCGACGGACGCACGCACTTTGTGCCGTTCGTCATCGACGGAATGACGATCAGCTTCTCCTACGACGGCGAGATCTGGTTCGTCGAGGCCCCTGAGAAGGGCTTGCGCGCGCGCGCCAGGCACCGCGATCACTCGATGAGTGCGCCGATGCCGGGCGTGGTGTTGAAGATCCTTGTGGCGGTCGGTGACGAAGTGACCAAAGGCACTCCTCTCCTGATCCTCGAGGCCATGAAGATGGAGCACCAGCTCACCGCACCGTCCAACGGCATCGTCGCGTCGATCAACTGCAAGGAAGGGGAGCTTGTTCAACCTGGTTTGGATCTGGTGACGCTCTCATGAAAATCACCCTCGATCACGTCGATGTCGTCGAAGTCGGCCCGCGCGACGGCCTGCAGAATGAGAAGGTCACGATCCCGACCGAGGCGAAGATCGATTACATCACCGCGCTGGCCGACGCCGGACTGCGTACGATCGAGGCGGGGGCGTTCGTCAGTCCGAAGTGGGTACCGCAGATGGCTGACACCGCCGAGGTCTATCGCAACATTCCGAAAGACCCGGGCGTCGACTATCCGGTGCTGGTGCCGAACCTCAAGGGGCTCGAGCGCGCCAGCGACGCCGGCGTGACGTCGATCGCCATCTTCACAGCGGCGTCCGAGACCTTCAACAAGCGCAACATCAACATGTCCATCGATGAGTCGTTCGAAAAGTACGCTCCGGTCGTGCAGCGCGCGCGCGGCGAGGGGATGCGCGTGCGCGGGTACGTCTCGACGGCGTTCGGCTGTCCCTACGAAGGCGACGTCGCGCCGGAGAAAGTGCTCGAGGTCTGCGCCCGGCTTCTCGACCTCGGATGTTACGAAGTGTCGGTCGGCGACACGATCGGCGTCGGGACTCCGGTGCAGGTTCAGAGTGTGACCGGCATCCTGCTACAGGTGATTCCGCCGTCGAAGCTGGCGATGCACTTCCACGACACACGCGGGACCGCGCTGGCGAACACGCTGGCGGCGTTGGAGATGGGTATCGCCACCTTCGACGCTTCCTCGGGCGGTCTCGGCGGGTGTCCGTACGCCCCCGGCGCCAGCGGCAACATGGCCACCGAGGACCTCGTCTATATGCTCGAGAAGATGGGGATCGATACCGCCGTCGACCTCAAGCTCCTCGTGGCCGCCTCGCAGATCATCGCGCCGTATCTCGATCATCCGTTGCCGGGGCGTTATCTGCAGTCGTGTACGAAAGCCGGCGCGCCGGTCGCGCCGGCGAGCACAACCGTACATTAGCGGCGCTTCGCGCGTTGTCGGTTCTCAGTTGTCGGTTGTCTGGGCCGTGCGATCATGCTGCGCTCATGAGTCAGACCGAACCGACAACCGACAACCGACAACGCGCCGAAGGCGCACGTTGGGAAGACGGCTGGTACGTCGTTCCCTGGCAGGTCATCTTTCGGGACGTCGATGCCTTCGGGCATGTCAACAATGCCGTCTACCTCACTTACTTCGAATGGGCGCGGGCGCAGCTGTGGTTCGCGCTGACCGGCGCGGCCGGAGTGCTGACCGACATCGGCTTCATCGTGGCACGGGCCGAGATCGACTTCAAGCTGCAGATCGAGATGGAGCCGATCGAAATCTGTATCCGCATCGAAGGGATGCGTTAAACGTCGTTCGACACCGTCTACGAGATCCGCAAGCGGCCGAACGGCATGGTGGCGGCTACGGGGAAGGTCGTGGTCGTGCTCTTCGATTGGAAGACGGAGACGAAGATGCCGATCAGCGACGAGCTGCGCCGGAAGGTGCAGGCCTTTCAGCAGGAAACGTGAGGCGCATACGCCAGAAATCCATTTGATACACTCCGGTTCCTCAGATCACTACCGCCGCGGAGCTTCCTCGTGATTACCGGCTTCAACACCGACATCAAGCACAACGAGAAGGTCTTCCATATCCAGACCGAGGATAAGGGACTCCAGAACCCGTATATCGAGTCGCTTGTCTACGTTGGCGGGGAGATCCTTGCTTCGAAAAAGACCTCGTACGCGGAGCAGGCCGGCGCGGGTGTCGATGAGAAGTGGATCGGCAGTCTGATGGAGCAGCAGCATCGGACGATGATCGCGGCCATCAAGCGGGGGCGCTTCGATGCCGATGCCACGAAATCGACGGCTCGTCCGACGATGTCGCGGCCCTCGCCCGGTTCGACAGCCGTCGAGCCGCCGCCACCGCTGGTGATCGACGAGGAGAGGACTCTCGATCAGGTCATCATCGACTACCTGGCGTCGGAAGCCGAGAGCGAGCATCTCGAGCTCTCGTTGTTGAACAGCACCGAATTCTATGCCGGCTCGGCGGTCGAGTTGCGCGTCGCGGCGAAGAAGAGCCTCTCGCAGAATCCGATCGCCGCGGCAGCGATCGAGGTGAAAGTCATCTCCACCATCGAGCCGCCGCGAGTCATCTTCCGCGGCAAAACCGCCGCCGACGGCACCGCCGTCGTCCGCTGCGAGATTCCTCCCTTCGCAGAGGGAACCGCCGCCATCATCATCTCCGCCCAGAGTCCAATCGGAAATGACGAGGTGAAGCAACTTGTGAAGAGGAAGAAGTGATTGAATCGGGAGTCGGGAGTCGGGGGTCGGGAGTCGGAGCTGAACCGCTATTCTCCGACCCCCGACCCCCGACTCCCGACCCCCGATTTCCTGTCACGCTCTCTGCATAGGCATCTCACTCCTCCATGCCTCGGCATCGTCTGACTCACGCGCTCCTCCTCCTGGCCGGCCTCGTGCTGGTGACGTATGTCCTCATCAGCCTTTACCTCCCTTCGTCGCGGTGGCTGGTCTTTGGCGTCGACAAGCACACCGGCGTCGTTCGCGTCGTGCAGCAGACCATTACCTTCCTACCGCCGCATCAGTTCTACCGGCTGCGATTCGAGCGCCGGGAAGGGTACGCGCAGCGCGACGGCATCATCCGCATCACGTCAAAGGAAGGGGTGCCTGTGACGGTGAATTACCGTCTCCGTTTCGGAATCGCCGGCGAGCGGCTTCCGGACGCACGCCGCATGGTCGAGGAAGGATGGAACGCCTGGATCCGGGCTCGCGTGGCCGAGGCCGTGTCGGCCGTGACGCAGCAGATCCCGATCGAAGACCTTCTCTCGCCAAGCTCGCAATTCAATTCGCAGCGCGACCCGCTGCGGCAGACCGTTGCCAACCATCTCGCCCGCAGCGGCCTGAAAGTCACCGCCTTCGAGGTGGCGCGATTCGAAGTCGATCGTGACGCGCTTCTCCGCGTCAAACGCGCCGAGCTCCGGCGTGACGCGCGCAGTTCGCCGACCCGCGTCGTGATCTTCGCGCTCGACGGCGCCGATTGGGAATTGCTGCACGAACTGTCGGACGACGGCCGAATCCCCAACATCAGGGCGCTGGCGTCCGGTGGGACGACGGCGTCGTTGCAGACCATCCAGCCGACGGTCTCGCCGATGGTCTGGACGACCGTCGCCACCGGCCTGACGCCTGACCGCCACGGCATGCTCGATTACATCGACCGCGCGCACGGCACTCCGGTGGATGCCTATTCGCGGCGCGTGCCGGCGCTATGGGACATCGCCGACGCCTTCGGGCGCAGTTCGCTCGTCAGCGGCTGGTGGGGATCGTGGCCACCGACCGCGCCGAACAGTGTTTTCTACGACACACCGGTCGAGGAGGTGGCGAACGCGGTTTATCCGCCGGCGTTGACCGACCGCGCCGCGTCGCTGGCCGTTCCGGCCGACACGGTCGGCTATTCGCAGGTGCGGCGGTTCCTGAACATCACCACGGACGAATGGGATAGCGCTGCAAAGAACCCAGCCGACCCGGCCATGATTTTCCGCTCGATCCTGGCCAAGACCTGGAACGACCATCGCGTGGCCATCAATCTCTACAACGATCAGCGGCAGCGGGGGCAGGATCCGATGCTGGTCATGGTCTCGTACGAAGGGACCGATGCGGTCAATCATCTCTTCGCGCCCTACCATCCGCCGTATCGCGAAGGGATCAGCGAGCAGAACTACCGCAAGTACTGGCCGGCCGTGGCGAATTACTACGCCGAGGTCGACCGGCTCATCGGCGAATGGATGAGCGTCCTGCCGCGCGACACCACGGTGATGATCATGTCGTCGTACGGCTTCCGTTGGGGAAAGAACCGACCGCGCACGATGCCCAACGGCGGCGCGGCGCTCTCCGACCATCGCAATCCGGGCATGTTCGTGGCGTACGGGCCGCATGTGATCGCCAATCACGCCGCGCAGCCGCTATCGGTCTACGACATCGCGCCGACGGTTCTGGCGCTCCTCGGCCTCCCCCCGGCAGCCGACATGCCGGGTCATGTGATCACATGGGCGTTCAAGGACGTCGCGCCGATCACTTCCGTGCGTGTGGTCAGCTACGGCGAGTTCGTCAACAGCAAGCCGCTGACGACCTCCGCGCACGTTGCCGAAGGCCCGTACGCGAGCCAATTGCAGGCCATCGGCCACCTCAACGACCCGACCCGCAACCTCACGCCTGTGCTCGAAGACGAAGGGGACACACCGCAGCGTGCCGCCGCGCCGCTGTCGCCGGAGCAGTGGGGACAGTACGCGTACTACAACAACCTCGGCGTCGATCTGCGCGGGAAGGGGAAGCTGAGCGAGGCCGTCGATGCATTCGACCGCGCCATCGACATCAATCCGACGCGCCCGACACCGCATCTCAACGAGGCCATGACGATGTTCGACCGGCAGCAGTATTCGCCGGCCGACGATCAGTTCCTGAGGGCGGTGGCTCTCGGATTGCCGAACGCGGAGAGTTACTTCATCGACTTCGCCGCGCTCTACCGGGAGCGCAACATGGACAACCGGGCGATCGCGTTGTTGTACCAGGGGAGGAGACTCTTCCCGCAGTCGTACCTCGTCGCCGCGAACCTCGGCTCCGCGCTGCTGGCGGCGCAGCGGTACAGCGAAGGGGTTCCGGAGCTGGTCCGCGCTCTCGGAATCCAGCCGTCTTCCACACTTGCTCTCAACAACCTCGGCCTTTTCTACGCGACGCAGAACGACTTCGGGCGCGCTCTCGACTTCTGGAACCGCTCGCTGACCATCGATCCGCACCAGCCGCAGATCCGTGAAGCGGCCATGGCTGCCCGCTCGCGGTTGTAGTGTCCGGTTGACACGAAATTTCCGCGCCACTAGACTGTTAATCGCAGCTGAGACTTAGTCTCATCCATGCCGACCATCGACCGCGAGATCCACCGCTTCCAGGAGTTCCTGCTCCATCAGGGGCAGAAGCTCACCAAGGAGCGTACCGCACTCGTACGCGAGATCTTCGGGACGCATTATCACTTCGAGGCCGATGAGCTGCTCTTCAAGATGAAGCAGAAGAGCGTCAAGATCTCGCGGGCCACCGTTTACCGTACGCTCGAGCTGCTGGTGAAGTCGGGCCTGGTCCGCCGCGTTCACCTCGGTGAGGACCACTACCACTACGAGCACGTCCGCGGCGACTCCCATCACGACCACCTCGTCTGCACGGCCTGCGGCTCCGTGATCGAGTTCAACGATCCGGAGCTGGAGCAACGGCAGCTCGAGATCTGTGCCCGCAAGAAATTCACGCCGACGTTTCACAACCTGCAGATCCTCGGCGTCTGCGATTCCTGCCGCCGGAAAGGGGAGCAGCCCGCCTCTCCCGATCGCGTCATGTCGATCGGCGAAGGGGCCATGCGGCTCCGAAAATGATCGATCAATGATTCCCGCCCTCATCATCGTGTTTCGCGAAGGCTTCGAGGCCTTCCTCTCCGTCGCCATCATCCTCGCCTATCTCCGCAAGACGGGCCGCAACTCGCTGCGTCCCGCCGTCTACGCCGGCATCATCACGTCGATCGTGGCCAGCTTCGCCCTCGGCTGGTGGCTGATGCGCGTCAACCAGTCGTTCTGGGAGGGTGTCCTCGGCCTCTTGGCCGCGGTGCTGGTGGCCTCCTTCGTGGTCCACGTCTGGCGCACCGCGCCGAAGATGAAGGGCGACATGGAGCGGCGGCTGGACGTCTACTCATCGGCCACCTCGCGCTTCCTGGCCGTCGCCGGAGTCTTCGGCTTCACGGTGCTGATGGTGACGCGCGAAGGGATGGAGACGGCGCTGATGCTGATCCAGGTCCGCAACAGCCGCTTCATCCTCGGCTCGCTCCTCGGCATCGCCGCCGCTGCCGCAATGTCATGGGCCTGGGCGCACTACGGCCATCGCATCGACATCAAACGCTTCTTCCAGGTGACCGGCCTCTTCCTGCTGCTCTTCACGCTGCAGATTCTCTTCTACTCGATCCACGAGTTCTCCGAGGCCGAAGTCCTCGGCCGCTGGAGCGAAGCCATTCACAACGCCACCGAGCCGTACTCCCCCGTCGGTATCTACGGGAAGTGGCTCTCGGTGCTGATGGTAGGACTGTGCGCGGCGTGGTTGGTGGGAGCGTCGATGAAGGACCGGTTCGCAAGATCGCGGGCGGCGTAGCTCACCTCGTGGTAACCTCGGGCAGTACATCCTTCAGGCGATAAACATGCCAGAGTTCTTGCTTGCTCATCTGGGGATTCCTTTCCTCGCCGGGTTGGTTTTCCTGTTCATGACCGCCGCTTCGGACACTCATCCCCTGTCCCTCGAGAGTTGCAACGATGTCGCTCTTGATTTCACAATTCTCAGCATCGGAGCGAACGGAGCAATCTTTTTGAACCCGCGCTTAGTTACACACTGGAAGGAGCTTACCGGCGTTTATGGCATCGTTGTCGTTCTGATCAACCTTTTGCTCGCCAGTTTCCTGGTGTACCGTCGTCGCTGGCGTCAGGAGCCGACGACGAAAGTCCAGGCATATGTAGATCTTTTCTTTGGAGTTCTTGCTCTGACGGTTACCACGATGGTGTTCTATGTCGGCTACAACGGATCGGCGCCGACCAGTTAAGGCGGAAAGATGGACTTTCTAAAATTTGCTCTCACCGCAATTTTTTCGTCGGCGCTGGTCTCGGCCGCCCTCTTCGCGATCATCACGCTTCTCACGCCAAGAAGACAACCTTCAGTTCAGCTTCGCCTAACCTTCGATCAGCGGCAACCGCTCGATCAGCCGCTGCAATCTCCGCAGAGTCCGCTCCTTTCCGAGCACCACCGCCACGTCAAAAATCGGGGGTGAGGCGCCCCTGCCCGTCAGGGCGAGACGGAGCGGGTGGATGAGTTTCGCCGCGCTGACGCCCTGCGTTTCGGCAAGGCTGCGCAAGGCGGCCTCGGAGGTCACGACATCGAACGGGTCTGTTGATAACAACGTCTCGTGCAGTGCGGAGAGACGGCCGGCGAGATCATCGCCTTTGATGTGCTTCTTCACCGTATCGGCGTCGTACTCGATGGCATCGTCGCCGATGAAGTAGATGGCCATCTGCTTGGCGAGCTCGCGTAGCGTCCGGACGCGCATTTTGTGAAGCTCGATGATCGTTCTCAGTTCGTCGAGCGTTCGTGGGGCATCGCCGAGAAAAGGGACGAGATGCGGATAGATCTGCTCGGCGGTCATGCGCATCAGGTATTGGCCGTTCATCCAGATCAGCTTTTCCGGGTCGAAGACGGCCGGCGCTTTGTTGACGTCGGCGAGATCGAACCATTGTGTGGCCTCGCCCGCGGTGAAGAGCTCGCGGTTCTCTCCGGGCGACCAGCCGAGAAGCGTGAGGAAATTGAAAAGCGCGTCCGGGACGATGCCCATCTCCCGGTACTCCTCGGCTGACGTGGCGCCGGTTCTCTTCGATAGCCGCTTCTTGTCGCCGCCGAGGATCAGCGGCAGATGTGCGAACGACGGCACCGCGGCGCCGAAGGCACGGAAGAGCAGGACGTGCTTCGGCGTATTCGAGAGGTGGTCGTCGCCCCGGGCGACATGGGTGATGGCCATGTCGATGTCGTCGACGACGACGGAGAGGTGGTACGTCGGATTGCGGTCGGAGCGAAGAAGGACGAAGTCGTCGATCAGCTCTCCCTCGAAATGCACGTCGCCGCGGATGAGGTCATGAAACTCGATCGGGCCCGGCTGCACCGCAAAGCGGATCACGTGCGGTTCCCCGGCGTCGCCGTCGATCTTGCGGCACCGTCCGGAGTATCGCCACTGCTTGCCGGCACGCTCCGCGGCGGAGCGTTCGGCATCGAGCTCCTCGACCGTGCAGTAGCAGCGGTATGCCTTGCCGGCCGCGACCAACTCCTCTGCACGTTCGCGGTACCGATCCAGGCGGTCGCTTTGGTAGACGGGTCCCTCGTCCCAGGCAACGCCCAGCCACTTCAAAGAGGTGATGATCTGTTCAGCGTGATGCTGCCGGGAGCGCTCGACGTCGGTGTCTTCGATGCGCAGCAGCATCGTGCCGCCATATCGCCGTGCATGGAGGAGATTGAAAATCGCGGTACGGGCACCGCCGACGTGGAGAAAGCCGGTGGGGGAAGGAGCGAAACGGAGCTTCATGGCAGCGGTGGAGTCTAGCGCACGGTGAAAACTGAGGAATGTTGAATTGAATGTTCAGTGTTCAATGTCGAATGTTGAATGAGCAAGAAGAGAACATTCAACATTGAACACTGAACATTACTGAACATTCAACATTCAACATTTGCTTTCTCACCAGACCCCACACAGCCCTGATCAACAGGTTCCGTTCCAACCGCGTAGAATCCCCCCATGCGCCGCTCCCGTGGCTTCTCGATGGCCGAGGTACTCGTCGCGCTGGCGATCCTGGCGATCGTGATCACTACGACGATCGCTATGTTCGCCGAGAAGACACGGCGGATGCGGCAGGCCAGCGAGACGATCCTGGCGTGGCAGGCGCTCTCGAATGAGGCAGAGCTCTGGCGCCGCGTACCGTTCACGCAGATCGACGTCGCATCGAGCCAGTCGTTCCAGTCGGACCTGACCCTCCTCAAGCCGCTCGCTCCGTACACCACCGCGGTGAAAGTCGACGCGCCGCGCGCGGATGTCCGCAACATCACCTTGACGATTCGCTGGACAGACGGACACGAAGCGCACCTCTCCGTCGCGCGCGCCAACACCGGCGGGAGCAACCTGTGGTGAGCCGCCGCCGCGCGCGCGGCTACTCGCTTCTGGAGATCGTCGTGGTGATGGCGCTCTTCGGCGTCTTTCTCTTCATTCTGGTCACCCTCACGACCGAGATGCGGCGCAATGAGAAGAAGTGGCCAATCAACTTCTTCGCCCATCCGGAGGTGGGCAATGTCCTGGCGCGGATGCGGCGCGACATCCTCGACAGCACGTCGTTTCCCGACACCATCGACAAGTACAGCCAGTCGCCGACGACGCTCATCGTCTATACGATCAACCAGGACGGCACGGCGGAAACGGTGGTGTGGGATTTCAACCAGCCCGGCGAAGTGCATCGGGTGGCGTTCAAGGCGACGCTGAAATCGTCGGAATGGATGACGCACGAGGATCCGATCTTCGTCACCTCGCTGGAACCGATGGAATCCGGCGACGAGCAGCAAGTGCACATCCGGGCCATCGACACACAAGGAAAACTTGCCATTGATGAGATCTTCGTTCCACGCCCGCACGCGTGAGCGCGGGTACGTGCTGATCGCGGCGATTGCGCTGGCGATCCTCTACTTCGCTCTGATGGAGCTGATGCTGATGGACTCCTCGCGCGCATTGCGCGAGGCCCAGCGGTTCCGCTCGCACGTTATCGCGGCCACGCTGGCCGAGAGCGCGGCCGAGCTGTCGGCGGCGTCAATGGTCACGCGCAACGTCGGCGACAACATCAATGCCGACGACGAGCAGGGGTCGATGAAGGCGAACTGCAAGGTTGCCGGAACGGCCTTCGACATCGACGCCGAGGCCAATACCAGCGGCGTAATGCCGATGAAAGCCACCGTTCGCGTGCAGGGAAGAATCATCGGGCAGCGGGTGATGGTGGATTACACGTATCACTCGCAGTGAAACTGAGTGGTGGGGTTCATGTTGTCAACCATCCGCATCCTCCTTCGGATGGTTATTCGTACTGCCAACCGGATGCCAGCGAACGGGCGTCAGATCTCTGCGATCAGGCGTTGCAATTGGGGCAGGAGCGAGGCTCCGATCGCCACTTTGACGATGTCGGCGAGGAT
The DNA here is from genome assembly GCA_017883235.1 of Thermoanaerobaculia bacterium. Classification (GTDB taxonomy): domain Bacteria; phylum Acidobacteriota; class Thermoanaerobaculia; order Gp7-AA8; family Gp7-AA8; genus JADGNZ01. Next base: position 22,132 of record JADGNY010000044.1, read on the forward strand.
GAACGGCCGCACGCCGGCAATCCACGCTTGCTTTGCGCCGCTGAACGCCGCCAGCCACGACCAGCCACCGAGGTAGATCACGCCGAGGGCGACCAGCATCCCGGCGACGGCACGGAGCGTCGTCGATCCCCAGCCGCGCTGCGAGAACCATCCGGCAACAAATGCGGCGAACGGATAGGAGAAGAGGTAGCCGGCGGTGGGGCCGGCAAGCCAGATCGGCCCGCCGTGACCCTGTGCGAACACCGGGAGGCCGCTGAAACCCTCCAGCAGATAGAGCGCCGCGGCCGCCGCGCCGCGCGATGAACCGAGCGTGACGCCGACGAGCAGGACTGCGAGCGGTTGCAGCGTCAGCGGCACCAGCGTGCCGGGGATCGGGATGGCGATCTGCGCGGCGATGGCGATGACCGCCGATGCGCCGACTACGAGCAGCATGTCGAGAGCGGCGCGGCCGCGCACGATGCGGGAAATCAGAGTCGTGGGGATGGATTGGGCGGTGGTCTGCATTTGGTCTCCTAAGGGATGAAGGATGAGGGCTTCCCCTTCTGCCTTCATCCTTCTGCCTTCTGCCTTCTCATCACCAGGATTGCCGGCAGCAGCGTGATCGCGGCAAGTCCGCTCAGGCCGATGCCGAATGTTGAAGCATACCCAATCGAGCGCAGCCCTGGATAGTGCGAAAAGGCGAATGAGCCGTAGCCGACGATCGCCGTGAGGGCGGCCATGACGATGGCCTTGCCGGTTTCATGCGCGCTTCCGCGGAACGCAGCGGGGGCCTCGCCATAGCGCTGGAGCATGTAGATGGCGTAATCGGTAGCTACGCCGATGATCATCAGCCCGACGAAAATGTTCATGAAGTTGAACTCGAGCCCGAGCAGCGCCATCAGCCCCAGCATCCCGACCGCGCCGGCGACGAACGGGACAAACGAGAGCAAGGTCAGCTTGACGTTGCGGAAGCTGACGAACATCAGGACGAGCACGGCGATGAAGCCGATGATCGTCGAGCGCGTGGCGTCCGCTTTCACGATGTGCCGCAAGGTGGCGCTGACGAGGTTCACGCCGGTGAGGACGTCGCCCGGGTGCCGGTCGGGCAGCGCCAGCAGCTTCGCCGGCACATCGCGCGGCCATTTCCCGCCGGTCGGATAGACGTTGATCACCGACATCCAGCCGCTGCCGGCCTGTTTCACGAAGCGTGTCGTCAGCTTGGTGATTTCGGCGTTGCCGATCGTCTGCAGCGTGATCGGCTGAGCGGGCGACAACGTCTGCGCGAAGAGCTTCATGTAGTCGTCGTACACATTCGGGCGGAAGCCGTTTTCGGCCAGCGCGGCGCGGAAGGTGCGCTCGATGCGCGCGGCGTTGAATTCGTTCCCGCTACCGGCGTGAAGCCGGTCGATGATCTTCTGCTGGTCGACCGCCGGCGGAAGGAAGGACGAGATCGACTGATAGGAGGCGATGGTGTGATCCGCCACGAGCGCGTCTAGGTCCTTCGAGGCGGTGCGCGTTTTCTCCAGCGCTTCCTCCAGCGTTTTCCCCTCGCAGACGTACATCATGAAGTCGAACGACTGTCCGAACTTCTCGGTGATGCGCGACTGATTGATGACGCCGGTATTCCCCTTCGCCCGCAGGTCCTGGATGTTGTCGCTGAAGTGGACCCCAGTCGCCAGCACGCCGCAGACGGCGATGAATACGATCCAGATTCCGATGGTCACGAGCGGCCGGGCCACGGAGATGTCGATCAGCTTTCCGGCGCCGAACGAGTGCAGATAGAGCTTTGGCGCTTTCCGCGATTCCTTCCTCTCGGAGAAGACGATGAGCGCCGGGAGCAGGAACATCACACAGAGGAGGAAGAAGAGGATGCCGATACCGGTGAGGAGGCCGAGCTGGGTCATCCCGCGGAAGTCGGTGGCGAGGAAGGCGAAGAAGGTTCCGGCGGTGGTGATGGCGGCGACGAAGACGCCCGGCATCGTCGAGCGCATGATCACGCGGATGGCTTCCTGCATCGACGTGCCGCGGTTTCTCTCGTCGACGTAACGGCCGTAGAGAACGGTGATGAAGTCGATGCCGAGCCCGGCCAGCAGAGCCGCGAACCCGGCGCTGGCCTGCGAGAGCTTGCCGTAGGTCACGCCGGCCATCCCGAAGGTCAGCAGTAGGCCGAGGGCGAGCGGCGCGCCGGCGTAGATGATCGAGGCCGGGCGGCGGAAAGCGTAGAGGAACAGCGCCAGCACGCCGATGACCGTGCCGAGAATGTTGTAGATGACGTCTTTGCGAATGAGGTCGGCGTCTCCGACGGCGATCTCATAGCCGCCCGTGTGGGAGACCTTCGGCAGAGGCGTTCCCGGCGGTGCGTTCTTCTGAAAGTCGGCCAGGGCCCTCGCCTCGATCAGGGAGCCTTCGTTGAGAAGCGCTTTGCCAAATGGCACATCCTGCGCCGGCCTTTTCGGCTTGGTCAGGATCAACAGCATGCTGTGATCCGACGATAGGTAGTAGCCGCTCGAGGTGTCGATACGGAATCCGCTGCCGGCGGACTGAAACTTGCGTAGGAAGATCGGCAGGAGGTTGAAGGGATCGTATTGAACGAGCGGCTTCATCGCCATCGCCTGCGGCGTCTGGAGCATGGACCGGTTGCGGGCAACCGACTCACGGATGCCCTGGTCGGTCAGTTTGGTGGCGACCTCGTCGAGCTCGGCGGGCGTCAGGAAGAGCAGCGCTTTCGGCAGGATGATCTCGATGAAATCGAGCGGGTTGGGGATCTTGTACGTCACGTCTTCGATCTTCGGATTCTTTCGATACCCTTCGGCGATGGCATCGATGAGCGAGTCGTAATCATGAACGTCACGCCCTTTCGGCATGTCCATCACGATGATGTGGTAGTCGATCGTGCCGAGGTCTTTGAGGAGTTTGCGGAACTCGTTGACCTGACGGTTCTGCTGCGGGATGAGGTTCAGCAGATCGGGATCGAACGAGAGCCGGGTCGCCCCGATGACGGCAAGCACCGCCAGCACCAGCGCGGTGATGAGGATCTCTTTGTTGCGTCGCAGGCAGAGGCGCGCCAGCGCGTCGAGGATTCGGTCGGTCAATTGGATTTCTCGGGGGGGATTCTCGCGGTATCGTTCGCGTCGCCCTGAAAGCGGGGGGATGACAACATGCGCAGTCGAACGAGTCAAGTTGCATTCGCGCTCCTCCTTCTGGCGGTGGCCTGCCAGAAGCGCGAGCCCCTCACCGCTGCAAAAGCCGAGCAGATCCTTCGCGAGGTCCGTTTCACGGCCGAACCGATCTACGCGGAGGTGCCGCAGAAGGTCTGGTGGAATCCGCGTTTTCCGAAAGACGAGTTCGACGAGCGCTCTCTTCGCACGTTCGACCACCTTCAGAAGGCCGGCCTCATCACTGTGACGGGCGGAGCGACTGCGGAGGGAGCCGCGTACGTCGCCCACGTCACGCAGACTGGTTTCCCGATCCTCGGTACGGCGCCGAGCGCGCGCGGTCCAGTCTTCCGCGGCCTGATCTGTTACCGCGTCTACGACGGGCTCCGCAACTTTCAACGCCATCCGACCGAGCCGACTACCGGCCACGGCGAGCTGGTGTGGCACTACACCCGCCCCACGCCGCTCTACTCGATGTTCGAGACGAAGCAGAACAAGCCGCTCGACAAGCCGTTCGTCTCGCTGGTGTCGTTCTACTACCAGGACCACCAGTGGAAGTTTGACGTGACGGTGAGGAAGACAGAAGCGGAGTGACCGGCAACGCGCTGCAAGGCGCGCAATCAAGTATCCTCCACGCCCCATGAGCTCCTCCACCAAGCCCCGCACGGACGGGCGCGCGTCGAATCAGATGCGCCGCGTCCTCATTACCCCGAACTTCAGCAAGCACGCCGAGGGCTCCGCGCTGATCGAGATCGGCGACACGCGCGTGATCTGCACAGCCTCGATCCAGGAGAAGGTACCGCCGTTTCTCTATCGCACCGGCAAGGGCTGGGTCACCGCCGAGTACGGCATGCTGCCGCGCGCCACGAGTGAGCGCACCGACCGCGAGGCCGCGCGCGGAAAACAGGGCGGCAGAACGATGGAGATCCAGCGTCTGATCGGCCGTTCTCTCCGCGCCGCCGTGAACACGGAGCTCCTCGGCGAACGCACCGTGTGGCTCGACTGCGACGTGATCCAGGCCGACGGCGGCACGCGTACGGCATCGGTCACAGGGGCCTTCGTGGCTCTGGCGTTGGCGCTGGGAAGGCTCTACATCGACGGAAAGCTCGTCAGTTGGCCGATCAGCTCCTTCGTCGCTGCCGTCTCGGTCGGCATCATCAACGGCGTCCCGGCGCTCGATCTCAACTATGAGGAAGACTCGAAAGCCGGTGTCGACATGAACATCGTTGCCACCGACAAAGGGCAATTCGTCGAGCTCCAGGGCACCGCGGAAGGAGCCACCTTCAGCGAAGAGCAGATGACGGCGATGCTCGGTCTGGCGAAGGAAGGGATCGCGTCGCTCATCGGAATGCAGCGCGAAGTCCTGGCGCCGACGTTGACCCGTGTCGATGCCCTCGCGCGTGAGCGTCTGAATAAGAAGTTCCGGTAGGCTGCGCTACGCGCGTTGTCTGCGGCTTCGCCGCGTGGTCGGTTGTCTGCGCGCTGCGGCGCGCGTGGTCTGTCACCATGCATCGCTTCATTTGACGGTCGTTGATTCCACGAGTAATCGATCATAGCGGACACGCGCGGCAGCGCAGACAACCATTAACGCGGCGAAGCCGCAGACAACGCGCGAAGCGCAGCCAGCACGAACACCTCGCCTTTGTGCAGTCCGAACCATCCCTGGTACGGATAGCGCGCGATCACGCGTTTTCCAGCGAGCGGCTCGAAGGCAACCGTGTACGGGCGGTCGCCGACACCGAACTGGTGAATGCGCCGCATCCGCTGATCGCCTTTTGACAGCTCGTAGAGATAGAACGGCTCGGCGCCGGCGTTGATCGATGTGATCGCCACACCGCGCGCGCGAAGATCGTTGATCGCCGTCCACCGGGCCCGGTTCCACGAGAAGTACTCCCCCACCGCAAGCGTGGAGAAGATAGCGATGACGGCCAATGCCACGACGCTCATGCAGCGCACTGCACGCGATTGCCACGGGAGCATGAGCGGGAGGGCGATGACGAGCGGCCAGGCGGAGTCAAACGAGTAGCGATCGACGTACAGGCCGGACCCGAAGAGCGCCAGAGAGCCGAAGAGTGCCGAGCCCAGGGCCAGCAGGGAGGTGTTCGTGCGCGCCGCGCGGCGCAGCACGGCCCAGATCAGAGACGCCGCCAGCAGCACGCTCGCGTACGTAATCACGAGCCGCGCCGCGTACGCCAGGCGAAACGGATAGCTGCCCGCGAGCGCCAGCGGCCCGAGGCCGAAGTCCGCGAAGATGTTGCCGGCAAAGATGTCGCAGCAGTACGGCGAGACGAAGTACGGCATCGCGATTCCGTCCGACAGGAGCGATTGCACGCGGACAAACAGAATGACGGTCAGCACCCCGGCAATGGCGAGGTCGGACCGCCGCCAGGTCCTGGCGAATACGATCGCTAGCGGGGCGGCCAGCGGAAGGAAAAACAACGCGCAGTTCTGCGCATTGAACGTGGCGTAATGATCGAAGACCGCGATCTGCTCCGGCAACCGGAACGTCGACTCCGTCCACATCCTGAAGTGGACCGCAAACTCCGCCATCGAGCCGGTCAACCATCCGGGCTTCAGAAGAAAGATGATCCCGAAGAGGGCGATCGTCCCGCCGATGACGACCGTGTGACGCTTCCGCCGTTGCATCAGCGCCAGGACCAGCGGCGCCGCAAGGAGGGTAATGCCGGTCTGCCGGACGAAGCAGGCCACCAGCGCGGCCGCGCAGCCGGCGATGAGCCAGACGAGGCGTTCCTCGTCGAATGCGCGAACGAAGCAGGCCAGCGCCACCGCCGAGGCGAAGACGAAGGGCACCTCGGTCATGAACGTGCACGACGACCAGAGGAAGATCGGGTGAAAACCGAGGGCCAGCGTGGCCACGACGCGGCCGAAACGCGGAACGTCCGCGCGCAGCAGCATGCGGTGAACGATGACGAGCGTCGCCGCGGCCAGGACGAGGGTCGACGCGCGCAGGACGTCGAACGACTCACCGAAAAGGCGCGTCCACAGCGCACCCCACAGAACCTGGGCGCGCAGACTGACGGCGGTGAAGGCGGTGAAATGAAAGTGTCCCGTCTCGGCGAAGCGCCATGCCGCCAGCGCAAAGTCCCAGTCGTCGTCGATCGGGAAGTTGCCGCGCGGGTTGGCGAAGGCGATGGCCGCCGCCCAGATCGCGACGATCGCGAGCGGTTCGACCCGGCGGGCGGCGAATGTTGAATGTTGAATGTTCAATGAATGTTGAATTGAATGTCCGTGAGCTGAGTCTGTGCAACCATTTACCATTGCTCATCCAACATTCAACATCCAACATTGCCTCTAAACCCGACCGCCGCGTCGCCGAGTGGCTTTTCCTGCTCACGTTCGGAGCCTGCGCCTACTTCTTCGCCGGCGGCGGCTGGAACCAGAACTCGCAGTTCGACCTGACGCGGGCGATCGTGGAGCGGCATACGTTTGCCATCGACGCATACGCCGGCAACACCGGCGACGTTTCCGTCGTCAACGGCCACGTCTACTCGAACAAATCACCGGCGCTGTCGTGGATTGCGGCGATTCCGTACTCCGCGTTGTACACGTTCGAGCGCAGCCGCGGAGCGAACCCGGGTGAGGCCACGCTGCTTACGATCAACGCCTGGCTCTGCTCGATTCTCTGCGTTGCCCTCCCCGGAGCTCTGATCCCTCCGATGGTCTTCGTCTACGCGCGGCGGCGAGGATTCGCGGCGGGATGGGCGACCATCGTGGCGCTATCGTCGGTGCTGGCGACGCAGCTCCTTCCGTATGCGACTCTGTTCATGCTGCATGCGCCGAGCGCCGCGCTTCTCCTCTACGCACTGACGACGCCGCATCGCGCGCGGGCCGGCTTCGCGGCAGCGCTGGCGACGGCGATGAACTATCTCTGCGCGCCTGCCCTCATCGCCTTCGCGTTTCTCGAGCGGCGCGCCATCCTTCGCTACTGTGCGGCCGCACTCGCGCCGCTCGTCGCGCTGGCCGCATACCAGTACGTTTGCTTCGGCAGCATCTTCACCATCAGCATCGTTCACGAAGATCCGCGTTTCCTCACACATGGCGCTGGGATGGGCGTCTTCGTGCGGCCGACCCTCGGTGTTCTTTACGCGGTCACGCTCTCGCCGTATCGCGGGTTCTTCTTCTTCGCGCCGCTGCTTCTGGCCGCTCTCTTCGGCTTTCGCGCCTGGTGGCAGGCCGAGCGCGTCCAATGCGCGGCATCGCTCGCCGTGATCGCCGCCTTCTTCGCCTTCAATGTCAGCTTCAACGGGTGGGATGGGGGGTGGGGAATCGGCGGGCGGTATCTCGTTCCGATCATCCCGCTGTTCGGCATCGCGTTGCTGTACGTCCGCTGGCGCGCGGTGGTGATGTTTGCGGCCACGCTTTCTTTCGCCATCAACTTCGCCGCCACTGCCGTCGATGCGCAGCCATCGACGTCGATCGCCCGTCCGGTCACGCAGTACCTTCTGCCTCTACTGCTCAACGGCCATTTCGAGGCGGCCACACCGGCGATTCCGCCGTGGTTCGCGGCGACGTTCACCGGCCACACGTCGGTCAATCGCACCACGCTTGACGAAGCGATGGTTTTCGAGCGCCATGCTCCCGGCACGCCGGCCTCGGAGTGGGCGAGTTTCAACCTCGGCGAGCTGTTCACGGGCCCCGGGGACGCACGCTCGCTGATTCCGGTCGTGCTCCTCATCCTAGGCGGAGGAATCGCAATCGCGCGAATGGCCACGAGATCATGAACGCCATCGATCGACGCATCGCCGAGTGGCTCTTTCTGCTCACCTTCGCCACCTACGGCTACTTCTTCGCCGGCGGAGGATGGAACCAGAACGCCACGTTCGATCTGACGCGCGCCATCGTGGAGCGGCATACGTTTGCGATCGACGCGTATGCCCGCAATACCGGCGACGTCTCGTTCGGCCGCGGCCACACCTACGCGAACAAGGCGCCCGCTCTGGGGTGGCTGGCGGCGATTCCGTACGCGCCGCTCTACGCGTTCGAGCGGTCGCGCGAGGCCGATCCCGGCAACGCCCAACTGTTGACGATCAACGCGTACCTCTGCTCGCTCGTCTGCGTGGCGTTGCCGGGAGCATTCATCCCGGCGATGCTCTTTCTCTACGCGAGGCGCCGCGGCGTTGACGCGCGATGGGCCGCACTCGTGGCACTGTCCATGGCGCTGGCGACACAACTCCTCCCCTACGCCACGATCCTGATGGTGGCTGTTCCGAGCGCGGCGCTGCTGCTGTTCGCGCTGACGACGCCGCATCGCGCCCTGGCCGGATTCGCCGCCGCGCTGGCCGTGGCGATGAATTATCTCTGCGCGCCGGCGCTCCTCGTGTTCGCATTCATCGGGCCGCGGAAGAGGTGGTTTCACTACGCTCTCGGATCGCTGCCTCCGCTCGCCGCGTTGCTCGCGTACCAGCGGATCTGCTTTGGAGGATTCTTCACCACGAGCGTGGAAGTGACCGATCCGAGGTTTCTCATCCACGGCGCGCCGCTCGGCGTGATGCAGCGGCCATCGCTGGCGGTGCTCTACGCAATCACGCTCTCGCCCTACCGAGGCTTCTTCTTCTTCGCGCCGTTGCTCCTCGTCGCGCTCTTCGGCTTCGTGGCCTGGTGGCGCAGCGAGCGCATCGTCTGCGCGGCAGCGATCGTCGTGATCGTCATATTCGTCGCGTTCAATACCAGTTTCAACGGATGGGAAGGCGGCTTCGGGATCGGCGGGCGCTATCTCGCTCCGCTCATTCCCCTCTTCGGAATCGCCCTTCTCCACGTTCGCTGGCGCGCCGTTGCCGGCGTCGCGGCGGCACTCTCGTTTGCCATCAACTTTGCCGTGGCCGCCGTCGATCCGCAACCATCGGGCACTATCCCGCGGCCGTTGACACAATACATCGCACCGCTGTTGTTGCACGGGCGTTTCGCGCCATCGGTGCCGATCACGTTTCCATGGTCATGGACGACGTTCACCGGCCACACGTCTGTGAATCGATTGACTCTCGACGAGCCGGTTGTGTTCTTTCGCCACGCCGCCGGCAGCGAGGCCTCTGAGTGGGCAAGCTTCAACCTCGGCGAGTTTGCAACTGGCCCGGGCGACGCCCGCTCGCTGATCCCGATCGCTCTGGTCATCCTCGGCGGAGGATTCGTGATCGCGCGATTGGCCATGAAATCAGCAGCAGAGCCGTGACGATCGCTCCGGCCAGTCCGCCGTAGAACGATGCCGGGAAGTAGTCGACACGCACGTCCCAGTCGCCCGGCGGAATGGTGAAGCCGAAGAACGCGCCGTTGACCAGTTGCGGCGCGATCCTCCGGCCGTTGAGGGAAACACGCCATCCCGGCCACCAGGGCTGGCTGCTGACGATGAGGGCGTGCCGTTGCGAGCGGATCCGGAGCCGGAACGCTGTGTCGCCCGCTTCCACGATCTGCACGATCGGATCGCTCTTCGGCGCAAGGAGGTCCTGCCGCATCCTGTCGCTGTCGACCGGAAGAATGTTGACGACGGTCTGCTTCGAAAAATCGTGCTGCATCAGCGTCTGCGCGAAACGGTCGTGGTTGAACTCGAGAACGATGTCGTGCGCGGCGAAGAAGCGCGGCCTGACGTCGCGGTTCTCGAAAATGCGGCCATCTCGGCCCTCGTAGAGGAGTTGATACCGCCGGCGGTCCTTTGGATCGAAGCCGCGGTCGCCGATGACGTAGCGGACGTTGAGATAGTTCAGCAGCGGCGTGTCGAGGTTCTGCCACTTGGCGAAGTACTCGTTCGTCTCGAAATTCGTCAGGAGCCGCAGGACGCCGAGGTAGCGTCCGAACGCCATCGGATCGTGCGTGCGAATGTCGGCCAGACCGTACATCGCCTGCGCATTCGGGAAGAGCGCCGCTCCGATGCCGACGATGCGAAAGGGGTCGTTGCGCGGCGTGGCCGCCTGCAGCCGCAGCAGCGTCGCGATCAACGGAGTCTTCGGGTACATCGCCTCGACCGGCAGCACCGGATTCCAGCCGTCGGTGGCGGTCCACAACTCGGCGATGATCGCTGCGCCGGCGAGCATCGTGGCGATGTGCCTTCCGCGCACGTGCAGCACGAAGAGTACGGCTACGGTGAGGACGACCATGCTTGGAAGGATGGCGATCATGGCCGTGTCCTTCGCCGCGGCGGTCGCGAAGGGGAAGGTCAGCATCAGGTAGAGCAGAAATGCCGCGGTCGCCAGTACGCCCAGAAGAAAGGGGATGGATCGCTCGCGCCGGGCGGTGTCGATCGCCGCCGCCGTCAGCGCCGCGGCGATCCAGCAGAGCAGCAGACGCAATCGCGCATTGGCCGCCAGGCGGAAGACGAAGTGGAAAAGGGAGCTGATGACCGGCCAGTTGAAGACGATGCCCACCGCGATGAGCGCGAGAACGACCAGGAAGAACTCGCGCGTGCGAAAGCGGCGCCGCACGACCGCTTGAACGAGAAGCGCGAACCATGAGGCGATGCCGAGGATGCCGGCAAAGCCGGTGATCGACTCCGCCGTGGCCGGGCCTGAGGGTTTTTCGGCCGGCGCGTGGCCGTAGAAGTTCGGCTCGAAGGTGGCGATGGCGGAGGGAAAGTCGGAGAACGGCGGCTCGCCGTTGGGGTTGACCTGCAACTCCTGAAAGCGCCGCGACTTCTTCACCGTCTCGGCGAACGTGGCGATGAACGGCGCCGCCAGCAGTGCGGCTACGAAGATCGCCGCGGCGGCGAGCGCCAGCGCGCGGATGGCATCGCGGCGAGGCACCGGACGCTCGACGAAGGCAATCCACAGAGCGAAGAGGCCTCCGAAGAACGTGGCGTGCGTCACCGTCTCCGGATGGCCGCCATACAGCATCGCCGTCCAGACCAGGACGGCGAAAACGAAACGCCGGTACGTGCACCGCTCGATCAGCAGCTCGATGGCCAAAAACGCCGCAGGCAGCCAGACGGCGACCGTGACGATCGGGAAGTGCAGCCAGGTGCTGACGAACGTGCAGAAGGCGAACGAAATCGCCCCGATCGCCGATGGCAGCTCGTCATAGCGCCGCCGGCAGAAGAGGTACATCGATGTGAGCGCGATGAGCAGTTTCATGGCCGCCTCGGCGGTCATGGCGTAGCCAAGCGGCAGCGGAAGCGCCAGCAGGCGCAGCGGCGACATGGCCGAGCTCTGGCCGTTCGCCAGCAGCGGATAGCCGCATCCCGCCAGCGGATTCCAGATCGGGAACTGCAGCGAGCGCCATGCCTCGCGCGCCTGATGCGCCCACGGCACGATCTGCATCGTCAGATCGTTCATCTCCGGGTTTGACAGCAGGTGGCGGTGGCCCCAGTTCCCCCAAGGGGGAAGGATGTTGATGAAGTCGACCGGCAGGTTGACGTAGCGGCCGGTCATCGGCCGGAAGAGATAGATCAGGACGAGCGCGTAGAAGAACGCGGCCACGCGCCACGGCAGAGCGTCACGGACCGCCGGGCTCCAGCGCCGCGCGCAGGCGATCGCGATCGCATAGAGCGCGCCGACGTAGATCCATGTGGCGTTGAACACCGGCGCGGATCATAAAGCAGACGAGCACGGCGGCGGTCAGCAGCGCGAGGAGCGACGCGGCGTAGAACGAGACAGGGACGTAGCGGATGCGAACGGTGGTGTGGCCGGCGGGGACGGTGAAATTGAGGAAGGGTACATCCGCGCGAGTGGCACCCCCCTCATCCGCCGGAGCTTGCCCTGAGGAGCGATAGCGACGAAGGGGCACCTTCTCCCCCCGCAAAAAGCGCGGGGGGAGAAGGGCTCTCGATTGAGAGATAGTGACCCGCCACCACCGCGACCAACCGACACTGCTGGAGATGAGCGTCTCCTTTGCTGCATCGATCTCGAGCGTGTAGGCATCGCCGCTTGCAGCGGTGATGCGCACATGAGCACCATCGCCGAAGAATCGCGGCAGAGCATGAAGATTCTCGTAGAGACGTCCGTCGGGGCCGGCGTAGCGCAGTGCATAGCGCGTTGTGTCGGTTAGCTCATGACCGGGCTCCGTCATCAGCCAGCGGACGTTCAGCCGGTCGAGGAGCGGCGTCGATTCGTCGATCCACTTCTTGTAGTAGTCGTGCGTGATGGCGCTGCCGATGAAGTGAACGTACGGCGCCGGCTCCATCGGATCGTGAACGCGGGAGTCCTCGATGCCGAACATGGCATTGGTGTTCGGAAAGAGAACGCCGCCGATGGCGGCCACGCGATCGAAGCCGGGCCGGTGGTGGCGCAATACGGCGTCGATGAGAGGCGTGCGCGGATAGAACGCCGACATCGGAAAGGCCCGGTTCCAGCCGATCGTCAGCGGCCACATCTCCGCGATGACGGCGGCGACGAGCACCAGCGAGGCGACGCTTCGCAGCCGCGGCGCGAGGGAAGCGGGGGTCGGGAGCCGGGAGTCGGGAGTCGGAGAAACCACGGCGCTCAGCTCCGACTCCCGACCCCCGACTCCCGACTGCAGCATCGAAGCGATCGCCGCGACCGCGATGACGATGATGCTCGGGATGACCGAGAGCAGTCCGTCGTGCCGCGCGGTGGCGCTGGGGAACGGCGTCCTGGCGATGATCAGCACGATCAGCGCGGCCGACGATGCCAGTCCGATCGCGAACGGCAGGACGTTCCCGCGCGACAGACGATCCACCGCCGCGGCGATCAGCACGGCCAGGAGCCAGGCGAACAGGAAGCGGAGCCGGGCATTGGCGGCCAGACCGATGACCGCGTGCAGCGCGGCGACGGCAGGCCCGACGTTGGCCAGCAATGCAAAGACCGCCATCACGGCGAGTACGAAAAAGACCTCGCGCTCACGGAAGCGCCGTCGCATGACTGCATCGATGGCGATGGCGATGACCGCGGCAATCCCGAGAATCCCGGCGAATCCCGTCACCGCCTCGGCGGTAGCCGGGCCCCACGGATTCCCGGGCCGCGTGCCGTAAAGACGCGGCTGCACGAGCAATGCGAGCGACGGCTCGTCGGAGAAGGGCATCGCGCTGCCGGAGGCTTTCTTCTCCTCGAAACGCGTCGACTGGCGGACGTTCTCCGCGAACGGCACGATCAGCGGCAGTGCCAGTAGAAAGGCCACCGCTCCCGCTCCGGCTAGCGCCGGGAGGAAATCGCGCTTCCTCTCGACGAGCACGATCCAGAGAACATAAGCGACCGCGAAGAGGAGGATGTGGACCGCCGTCTCCGGATGACCGCAGAAGACGGTCATGGCGCCGATCACGGCCGTCATCGCGAAACGCGGAAAGGTGCGCCGCTCCGCCAGCAGATCGATCTGATAGATGACCGCCGGCAGGAAGCAGGCCGCCGTGCTCTGCGCGAAGTGCAGCCACGCGACGACGAACGGGCCGAAGCCGTACGCGATCGCGGCGATCGTGCTCGGGAGCGTGTCATACCGGCGCCGGCAGTAGAGAAAGGTGAATGTGAGTGCGACGAGAATCTTCATTGCCGCCTCGGCGGTCATGGCGTAGGCGAGCGGAAGCGGCAGTGCGAGGATCCGCAGCGGCGAGAATGCCGCGCTCTGCGCGTTGGCCAGCAGCGGATAGCCGCAGCCGGCGAGCGCGTTCCAGAGCGGGACGTGGCCCGACAGCCATGCCTCGCGCACCTGATGCGCCCACGGCACGAGCTGCATCGGTACGTCGTGCGTCTCCATGTTCAGCACGGTGTATTTCGTCAGCCCCGGCGCCGAAGCGGACCACGGCGCGATGAGCCGAGGGATGTCCATGGCGATCGAGACGTAGGGGCCGGTCATCGCCTTGAAGAAGAAGACGGCGACGAGCGCGTAGAACAGCAGTGCGATCCGTCTCGGCAGCGGATTCCCGCCCCGCCGCGCAAGCCAGACGGCGACGGCATAGACCGCGCCGACGTAAAGCCAAGTGGGATTCAAGGCCGCGATGGTAACGCCACTGTCGTCCTGAGCCAGAGGCGTGGGCCTTCGACTCGCAGAGGTTTGCTCAGGGCTTCACCCGTCGATTTCGCGCTTCAAGCCATCGAGTTCGCGGTTCAAGTCCAATGGCCTGAACTTAGCGAACCCGAGCCGTGGCGTCTCGCCGGGTCGGGCGGAGGCGGTTTTCCGGAGCGCTGGCGTCTCGCCGGCTGGTCCGGCGTGCGTCCCGCCGCCGCGGGTTACCGCAAATGTCTGGCGTCTTGCCGGGCGGGCGGCGGTGGTTTTCGGAGCGCTGACGTCTCGCCGGCTAGCCCGGGGCGTCTCGCCAGGCGTCTCGCCAGGCGTCTCGCCCCCGAACCGGCAAGACTCCCAACATTCGCGTGAAACCCGGCGGCGGGACGCACGCCGGGCCAGCCGGCGAGACGCCAGCGCTCCGACCGTAAAGCGCTTAAGTTCAGGCCATTGGGTTTAGTCCGCATTCTCACACTCATGCGGTGACGGTCCAATTTGATGCGGTATCGATCCAATCTGGAGCGGCATCGATCCAATTTGATGGGGTATCGATCCGATTTGATGCGGTATCGATCCAATCTGATGCGGCATCGATCCAATTTGATGCGGTATCGATCCGATTTGATGCGGCATCGATCCAATTTGATGCGGCATCGATCCAATTTGGTGCGGTATCGATCCAATTTGATGCGGCATCGATCCAAGTTGGATGCGGTATCGATCCGATCTGATGCGGCATCGATCCGATTTGATGCGGTATCGATCCAATTTGATCCGATTTCGAACCAATCTGATGCGGTATCGATCCAATTTGGAGCGGCATCGGTCCAATTTGATGCGATTTCGGGCCCCAATTTGGCGGAAATCAGCGAAACCGAGCCCTGGCGTCTTGCCTGGGGCGGGCGGCGGTGGTTTCCGGAGCGCTGGCGTCTCGCCCCCGAACCGGCAAGACTCCCAACATTCGCTGATAACCCGGCAGCGGGACGCACGCCGGGCCAGCTGGCGAGACGCCAGCGCTCCGACCGTAAACCGCTTAAGTTCAGGCAATTGGGTTCAAGTCGCGAACTTCGCGGTTCAGACCATCAATTTCGCGCCTCAGGCCAGCCACATTTGAGTCTCAGGTCATCAAGTTCGCGCCCTCGGGCCGTCAGTTCGCGACTCAGGTCATCGATGTCAAGGCGGCGAAGAGCTTGTTGGCTTTCACGAACGCCGGCGCGGGGTCGCCTTCCACGATCTCACGAACCAGTTGCGCGATCTCCTCGACATGGGGCCGCAGGTTCTCCCGATTCGCCTCGATGACCGGTGCCCAAACCGAGGCCTCGCTGCCGGCGAGGCGGAGGAAGGTTCGAAGGCCGGGGCCGGCGAAGCGGAGATCGGCATTCCGGTCATTCAGGTAGGCGGCGAGCGCCGTCGACAGGATCTGCGGAAGCTGGCTGGTCAGGGCGATGGCGCGATCGTGTTCGGCGGCTTCGACCAGCTCCGCGTTCGCGCCGCAGGCGGCGATGACCTCGCGGACGACGGCGGTGTCGCGGTCGATGAACCAGGTCGCGCCGGTGAAGAGATCGGCGCGGGCCGCGGCGAGGCCGTGCTCCTGCGAGCCGGCCAGCGGATGGCCTGCAACGAAGCAGTCATCGCCGATGGCGCGGAGAGGCGCCATCACACTGCAGACCGAGGTGATCAGGGGAGCGTGGATGGAAGCGAGAAGAGTGACCGCGACATCCACCGGGGTGGCCAGAATCACCACGTCAGAGACAGCGTCCAGCGACTCGACGCGCTCGTCGGCGGCCTGGCCCGGTTCCAGACCGCGGTCGGAATCGAGAAACGCCACATGCCATCCGTTGCGGCGCAACGCCATGCCGATCGAGCCTCCGATGAGGCCGAGTCCGGCGATCAACGCGCGCCGCGCGGTTGGCATCAGCGAGACATCATGATCAGCGTGCGGTCGACCGTCTGCGACGTCGTGGCATCGAAGTACGGGCGTTGGATGGTCACGCGCGGGCGGTTCGGCTTCGGATCGATCTCCGCGGCGCGGTAGCTGCCGACCGCCTTCGAGATGTCGACCTTCAAATTCAGCTTCTGCGTCACCGGCAGGATCGCGGCGTTGTCTCCCGCCAGATCGCCGGTGCGATAGTACGCGGGCGGCTTCGCGGAGCTGAGGTTGTTCGTCGCATCGGGCGCGACTTTGTCGTAGCCGTACGACTGCGCGTAGAACTCGGCCACCTTGTCGATCGGCGCATCGGTGTCGTAGATGGCGATCGCCGGCACGTCTTCTTTCGGCTTGATGACCCTGTGCGCCTGCTTCCAGAGATCGGTCAGTGGCGCCAGATAGCGCGAGCCGGGATAGATCGTGAACGAGAACGCTTCCGGCTCGTTCTCATTCTTTTTCTCTTTGCCGCAGCCGGCGACGACGAGCGTGACAAGCGCGGCGACGAGCAGCAAGCGTGTGGTTCTTGACATGAACAAACGGCTCCTTCGGTGAAGTAGATCAGTGATCAGTGGATCAGTGGATTAGTGGATTAGAAACACACGGATCACGAATCCACTAGTCGACTGATCCACTGCCCACGAGTCGACTCTAACATACGGTTCACAAGCAAGATCCGTTGCCAGGAGGTTGAGCGGCAGAACCGATAGAGCGAAGATGGTGGCCGAGCCTTGGGCAACCAACGCCGCCGGCCGTGCCGGCCTACTTCGCTGCCGCCGTGGCGCGATCGCGCGCGGCGCGGAACTCGTCGCCGCTCTTCCAATTCGGCATCGTCGCGGCGTTCGCGGCATCCCATCCCATCCAGATGCCGAGCTCGCCCATCTGCACGGCCTCGGACCAGTCCCATTTCGGATCGAATTGATCGCTGGGCTGGTGGTAGTGGTCGGCGCGGAATTCTTTCGACCATGCGGCGCCGAATCCCGCCGGCTTGCCGACGACGTCCTGCCCCGGATCGACGGTGAAGGCCGGTATGCCGACCTTGCCGAAACTGAAGTGGTCGGAGCGGTAGTAGTGCCCTTGTTCCGGCTCGGGATCAGGGATGATCGTAAGTCCGAGCGCTTTGGTGATCCGCTGCGCGGTCGGGTAGAACGTGGTCCGCTCGATGCCGTTCATGTTGACGTCGCGCACGCGGCCGAGCTCGGGGATCATGTCGTAATTCATGCCGAGGGCGATGCGCCCGGATGGGAGCGGCGGGTTCTGGGCCAGGAAGGCCGAGCCGATCAATCCCTGCTCCTCGGCGGCCACGGCCGCGAAGTAGACCGAGCGCTTCGGCGCCGGCATCCGCGTCCAGACACGCGCCATCTCCATGAGGATGGCGCAGCCGGAGGCGTTGTCGAGGGCTCCGTTGTAGATCGTGTCGCCGCTCTTGTCGGCGGGACCGATGCCGAGGTGATCGTGGTGCGCGGAGTAGAGGATGGCCTCACCGCGCAGCTTCGGGTCGCTGCCTTCGAGTTTGGCCACCACGTTGCTGGTGTTGAACGAGCGGAGTTTGCTGGTCATGGTGCCGGTGAGCTTCACGCCGAGCGGCACCGGTTTGAATGTACGCGACGCTGCCTGCTGCGTCAGCGCATCGAGATCCTGCCCAGCCGCTTTGAAGAGCTGCCGCGCGA
The DNA here is from genome assembly GCA_017883235.1 of Thermoanaerobaculia bacterium. Taxonomy (GTDB): domain Bacteria; phylum Acidobacteriota; class Thermoanaerobaculia; order Gp7-AA8; family Gp7-AA8; genus JADGNZ01. Next base: position 39,753 of record JADGNY010000044.1, read on the forward strand.
CCTCCTCGGTCATCCATCCTGCGAAGTGGAGCGCCGGCGCGCCGGGCTTGTTCTTCATGAACGAGTTCTCGCCGCCCCAGGAGTTGGAGACGACGTTCCATCCGTATCCGGCGGCGGGAGTGGTGTGGATGAGAATGACGCCGGTGGCGTTCTTTGCCGTGCCGATCTCGTACTTGTACGTCCAGCGGCCGTAGTAGGTGCGGGTCTTTCCTTTGAAGAGATCCGGCTCCTGCGCGTTGGCGGGAGGGTCGTCGACGAGCATCACCAGCGTCTTGCCGTGGGTGTCGAGCCCTTTGTAGTCGTCCCACTGGTACTCGGGCGCGACGACACCATGGCCGACGAAGACGAGGTCGGAGTCGAGCGTATCGCTCTCGGTCTGGGTCTGGTTCTGTCCGACGATCTGGTCGCCGAAATGGAGCGGCCCCGCGATCGTGGCGCCGTTCTTCGTGAACGAGAGCGAGCTCTTGTCGCGATCGGTGGCGATGCCGAGAAGAGGCACATTCTGGTAGTAGGTGCCGCCGTCGCCGGCGGGCTGGAGGCCGTACGCCTCGAACTGTGCGGCGATGTACTGCTGGGCGATCTCATCGCCGCGGGTGCCTGGGCCGCGCCCCTCGAGGAGATCGCTGGACAGGAACTGGTCGTGGGCGGCCATGGCCTTGCCGCTCAGCAACGCCATTCCACGAGCCACCGGTGCCGGCGCGGCCTCTTTCGTTGTCTTCGAAGCGGTCGTCGTCGCGGCGAAAGCCGGGAGGGCGGCCATCAGGCCGATGGCGAGGAACGAACGGAGTGGTTTCATGGGTGCTCCTTTGAGTTGCTGGGTTGCTGGGTTGCTGAGGTTGCTTGGTCTCGCTGAGACCCCCGAAACCGCGCAACCATACCTCAGACCATAAAAACTTGAGTGTCCGCCGCCCGCCCAATCCCTACCCGTGGTCACCAAATGTTCACCAAACCGGCTCGGATGAGGGGCAAATCGCAGAAAAACGCCAATTGTTCCGAAAAAGAGGGTAGGGACATCGGGGGATAAATCACTCCTAGGTAGAGTGCGATATATGTTCACCGAAACTTCAGACGCGTTTGGCGATGTAAGGATGCCCCTCCAGGAGCGAGTGGTCGACAAGCTGGCCGATATGTTGTTCGCCAGCGACATGATCCTCGACATGCTCCACGACGAGCGGTCCTACAACTTCGCCGGACATCTCACCAGCGTCGAGCCGTCGGTGCGGCGCGTTTACGATCAGATCAACGAGCTGATGAAGCAGTTGACGGATTGACGCGACGCCCGGAGCTCGAGACGCGCCGCTTGATCAGCGGGCGAAGAAGGAACTCATCGTTGTCTGCAGGGCGAACGGCGGCTAGAGTTTTGCGCGGTAGAAACGTTCTTGCGCCACTGCTGGCCGAGCCTTGGGCAACCAACGCTGCCGGCCGTGCCGGCCGTGTGCACCGCTGGCTCCGGCACGGGCCGTGCACTTTTTCACTGCCGCATGCCGGTACTTGCCAGCCCTTCTGAAACTCTCGTCGATCCGAAGAGCCGCGCGTTCTATGTCCACTCCATGGAGCTGATGCGCGGTGGCGGCCTCCCCTTTCTGGTCGGCGGCGCATATGCCTTCGCGCGTTACACGGGGATCGAGCGCCACACGAAAGACTTCGATGTATTCATCCGCCGCGAGGACTTCCCGAGAGCGAAGGAGATCTTCGAAGCGGCCGGATACGAATGCGAGCTGACCTTTTCCCACTGGCTGGGGAAAGCGCTCAAAGGCGAAGACTTCATCGATCTCATTTTCAGCGCCGGCAACGGCGAGGCAGCCGTCGACGAGCTCTGGTTCGATTACGCGGTTGAGAGCGTCGTCTTCGACGTCGAGGTGAAGCTCATCCCTGCCGAGGAGATGATCTGGTCGAAGGGCTTGATCATGGAGCGCGAGCGCTTCGATGGCGCCGACGTCGCGCACGTCATCCTTGCCACCGGCGACCGGATGGATTGGCAGCGGCTCATCGATCGCTACGGCGAACACTGGCGCGGCCTTTATGCCCATCTCGTGCTCTTCGGGCTCTTCTATCCATCGAAGCGCTCGCAGGTGCCCCCCTGGGTGATGAAGGAGCTCGGCGGACGCATCGCCAAGGAGACGGGGGAACCGGACGCGGGCGAGAAGGTCTGCTACGGCACGATCGTCTCGCGGCAGCAATACCTCACCGACGTGAACGCATGGGGCTACAAAGACGCGCGTCTCCGGCCGATCGGAAACCTGACCGCGGAGGAGATCGCGCACTGGACCGCGGGAATCGAGATCGACGGAACGAAATGAAAGACATCCTGCGCATCGCCGCTGTGGCCGACCTGCACGTCAAGAAGACGGGGCAGGCCAGCCTGCAGCCGCTCTTCGCCGCCGCATCAGCCGAGGCGGACGTGCTGCTTCTCTGCGGCGATCTCACCGACTACGGCCTGGTGGACGAAGCAAAGTTCCTGGCGAAGGAGATCACCTCCTCGCTCCGCATCCCCGCCATCGGTGTCCTCGGCAATCACGATTTCGAGTCAGGCAAGTCGAAAGAGGTCGTCAGGATCATGACCGAAGCCGGGGTGACCATGCTCGACGGCGGTGCGCACGAGTTCGAAGGAGTCGGCTTTGCCGGCATCAAAGGATTCGGAGGCGGCTTCGGACGCCGGCAGATCAATGCCTGGGGCGAAGACATCATCAAGAAGTTCGTGCACGAGGCCATTGAAGAGGCGCTCAAACTCGAGATGGCCCTGACCCGCCTGCGCACGCCGCAGAAGATCGCCGTGCTGCACTACGCGCCGATCCACGCTACCTGCGCCGGCGAGCCGGCGGAGATCAATCCCTTTCTCGGATCGTCTCGGTTGGAGGAGCCGATCGATCGCTATCGCTGTACCGCTGTCTTCCACGGACACGCGCATCGCGGCGCGCTGGAAGGGCGGACGAAGGGGAGCGTGCCCGTCTACAACGTGGCCATGCCTCTGCTGACTGCGAATTTCGGCGACCACCTGCCGTTCCGCGTCATCGAAGTGCCGGTCGGAGAGGCGGTGGTCGCCTGAAAGTGCAGGCGGTCTACAATCCCCGTATGCGACACGCGGCCTTTCCGGACGGGGTTACGCGCGACCGGTTGATCGACTGGTATCGCGGCGGCGGGAAAATTACCCGGCAGCTCTTCACCATTCCGGCCGCTGATGCCTATTTCGACCGACCTATCCGCCTGCGCAATCCGATCGTTTTTTATGAGGGTCACATTCCCGCGTTCGCGGTCAACACGCTGATCAAGCTGGCGCTGAAACGTGGCGGTATCGACGGCGCGTTCGAGACCCTCTTCGCCCGCGGCATCGATCCCGAGAGCGAAGAGGCAGCGAAGACGCCGACCGATTTCTGGCCCGCGCGCGAGGACATTCAGGCGTACGGGCGCGACGCTGACGATCTGATCGTCCGTGCCATGTGCGACGGTCCGATCGACGACGGCCTCGAACCGCAGAGACGCAACGCCGAGGCGGCGTTCACGATCATCGAGCACGAGCAGATGCACCAGGAGACATTGCTCTACCTGTTTCACGAACTGCCGTACGAACGGAAGAATCCGATCGCGCCGATTCGCGCGGGCGGGTCGCTGCCGCGTGGCAACGTCATCAAGGACATGGTTCGCATTCCGGCCGGTGAGGCCACTCTCGGTGCGCCCGGCGCCGACTTCGGATGGGACAACGAGCTTCCGGAGATGCGCATCGACGTCGATGCGTTTTCCATCGACCGGCACGACGTTACGAACGGTGACTATCTCGAGTTCATCACCGCGACGAACAGAACGCCGCCGCACTTCTGGGCCGAGTGCAACGGCGCGTGGCAATGGCGCGGCATGTTCGCGCTCGCTTCGCTGCCGCTGGACGCGCCGGTCTACGTGACCCACGACGAGGCCGATGCCTACGCGGCATGGCGCGGCAAACGACTGCCGTCCGAGAGCGAGTATCACCGCGCGGCGTTCGGTTCGCCGGCAGGTGAGGAGCGCCGCTTTCCGTGGGGGGATGCGTTTCCCGATCAGAGGCGCGGCAATTTCGGATTCACGCACTGGGATCCGGTACCGATCGGCTCGTATCCCGCCGGCGCCAGCGCCTGGGGCGTCGAAGACCTCATCGGCAACGGGTGGGAGTGGACGTCGACCGTCTTCGACGGCTTCCCCGGCTTTGTTCCGATGTCGTCGTATCCTCTGTACTCCGCTGACTTCTTCGACGGCAAGCACTACGTGATGAAGGGGGCGTCGCCGGCCACGGCTCCCGAGCTCATCCGCCGCAGCTTCCGAAATTGGTTCCGTCCCGGCTATCCCTACGTCTACGCCACGTTCCGCTGCGCGAAGGATTAGATGGGTAGGGTTTTGCTCCGCCGGATCACTCCTAGAAAGGAGGTTCCTCGAGCATGCCCGGATTCTGTCTACCTGTCGAAAAATGTCGGCGTGGGTATGACTGCATCGACCTGTCATTGGCAGATCAGAGGAATCATGAATTGGTTTGATGTCGCCGCCGCCGTCTTCGGTGCTATCGGTGCGGTAGCAGGAATACTAATTAATTAATCTTCACCCCACGAAGGGCCAACGAGCACGGCACCCATTCCTGAAACGACTCGATGGCAAGCAAGTCCTGCTCGGTTCAATCGCCGTCGTGTCGTTCGCCTGTGCGGTAACATTCGGCCTAACTGGCCGATGGCGTTCGCTGCCACGTACCGAGCAAAGCGAAACACCGACGGGTCTGCTGGTATCGCGCGCGACTACTGCTGGGTTCGAAGCGGACTTACGCCGGAAGGTTAGCGGACGAGCAGATGAAGCACGGGACTATTTTGCGGCTGGAGAACATGACTTTACTGCTGGTCGGTACGGGCAGGCCGCAGTAAACTACGAGCAATCGATCGCAGCTGTGCCGACGATTCCCGCGAACATTAATCTGGGAGTGTCGCTCGAGTTCACCTCAAAGTACCCAGCTGCTGTTGCCGCCTTGCAGGCGGCACTGCACTTGCTCGATCCGAATCAGGACCGCGAGTACGAAGCTGTCATCTTTACCGCCTTGGCCTTCGTCTACGATGTCCAGGGTTCACGCGATGACGCACTGAATATGGCAACGAAGGCTCTCGAGGCGGCAAGGGCGACGAAAGACCAGATCCTGATCGCCAATGCATTGGTGGTGTTGGGTCGGATCCAGGACGCACGAGGCAAACCGACGGATTCGGCCCGGACGCTCACGATGGCGCTGGAGGTGTACCGCTCGCGAGGTAGCAGGGAGGGCGAGGCCTCAGCGCTCAACAATCTTGGGTCCGCGTTGATTGATTTGGGTAGATTGACTGAGGCACTGAAGACTTATCAAGACGCCGAGGCCATATACCAACGGCTGCACTACCCGATGGGTCGGATGAGTGCTCTTACCAATATCGGAAACGCTTACGCCGACAAGGGCGACTTCGGGAAAGCGCTAGCAGCCTATGAACAGGCGCGCGTTCTAGCGCGGGAGATTGGTAGTCTTAGAGGGGAGGCAGACGCTTTGCAGGATATCGGCGAGGTAGAACGCCAGCAAAGTCACCTAGCGGACGCGATCGTCCACGCAGCGGCCGCCCTTGAGATATTTCGGCAACTCGGTATCCCAAATGGGCAAGCGAGCGCTCTGATTACCCTGGGTAACGCCCACTTCATGAAAGGGGATTACCAGGCTGCGCTGGAAGACTTCAACAGGGCCGCGGAGTTCTTTCGGCAGTCTGGCGATCCTCTCGGTGAAAACGACGCGATAGGCAATGCGGCAGAAGTTCTGCGCGAATGGAAACGATTTGACGAATCATTAACGATGGCAAACAAGGCTCTCTCAGGATTCACTACGATTGGCAATCTCCAGGGGCAAGCAAACACTTACCTCAACATCGGAAGCACCTATATCACGATTAAGCGCTATCCCGAGGCTCTAGAGGCGTTCACGACGGCGCTAGAAATCGCTAGGCGCTCTGGCGATCGTGCCCGGCAGGCGACTGCTATCGCCGGGCAAGGCGAGGTCCTTCTCGATACGCATCACTTGGTCGAGTCCGTGGCAAAGTCGCAGGCAGCGCTCGTTATGTTTCAGTCGTTGAAGGATCCCAACGGTGAAGCCGCAGTTCTTGCCGATCTTGGTTTCGCACATGAACAGCAGGGCAACAGGTCCGACGCGTTGCGCGAGTTGACGCGCTCGCTGGAACTATACCAGGCCAACGGTATCGCAGCCTCGCAGGGAACAGAGATCCAGCAAGCAATCGGCAGGCTACGTAAGCGTTGACCTTGGAAGTTCGAAGGTTTGGCGCTCTGGCTCGTGGAGGTGTAGCAGGCGACGCGCGCACTCGTGGAACGCCGCTCCCCATGCGACCGCCGCCCGAGACTCATCCGCCGTTGCCGCAGGGCTGTCCCTACCTCCACGCCCCGTCCCGCCCTGCGCACGATTCATGCACTCACGTCCCATATGCAAAACGAAAGCTACAAACCCAAGACCTTCGACCTCTCCAGTCTGACAGGGATCTCCGACCAGACGCTGGAGATGCACTTCAAGCTCTACGAGGGGTATGTCACCAACACCAATCTCCTCACCGAGAAGATCTCGGAAATCCTTGCCGATGGCAAGGTGGACAAGGAGGAGGTGCCTGCCTACTCCGAGCTCACCCGCCGTCTCGGATTCGAATACAACGGGATGGTCCTGCACGAGCACTACTTCGGCAACATGAAGCGCGGCGGGGGCGGGGAACCCGCGAAGAATGCCGGCTTCCGCTCTGCCGTCGAACGAAGCTTCCCGACCTTCGACATTTGGAAGACGGACTTCACCAGCGTCGGCAAGATGCGTGGAGTGGGCTGGGCCATCGCCTATCTCGATCCCTCGAACGGCCGCGTCTCGAATCACTGGATCGAGTTGCACGAGAACGGCAACGTCGCCGGCTTCGTCCCGCTGCTGGTGATGGACGTGTGGGAGCACGCCTACCTTCTCGATTACAAGCCGGCCGACCGTCCGAAATACATCGAGGCCTTCCTGGCCAATGTTGATTGGGATGTGGTCGAGCGGAGGATGAAGGTTTGGGATGTGATCAGGCGCGCGGCGTAGCAGTTTATCCTGCGGCGCAGCGCGCAGGATCTCCGGTGGCACCGCGCTGCACTTCACGACTTGCGGGCAGCAGGTAACGTCTTCATCCTGCGGCGAAGCGCGCAGGATCTCCGGTGGCACCGCGCGGCCCCTTCACGACATGCGGGTAGGTGCTCGCCGTTTAGAAACATACGATCGCGCGGGATGACCGGAGATCCTGCGCGCTTCGCCGCAGGATTGGTGCGTAATCGATCTCCGGTGGCACCGCGCTGCACTTCACGACTTGCGGGCAGGTACGGCTCGCCGTTTAGAAGATAAACAATCGCGCGGGATGACCGGAGATCCTGCGCGCTTCGCCGCAGGATTGGTGCGTAATCGATCTCCGGTGCACCGCGCTGCACTTCACGACTTGCGGGCAGGTACGGCTCGCCGTTTAGCCCGCATTTCTCACACTCTCACTTGAATCGTGGACACTCTGTTACTCGTCGAGAGCCTTCTCCCCCAGCGCTTTTCAGCTGGGGGAGAAGGTGCCGACAGGCGGATGAGGGGGCGTTCTCGCGCTGAAGTT
>JADGNY010000045.1 GCA_017883235.1 Thermoanaerobaculia bacterium
CTTCTTCGGCCCCCGCACGAACTTCGCCGTGATCGACAACTGGCGCTTCTGGATCATCCACCTGTGGGTGGAGGGCTTCTTCGAGCTGTTCGCCACCGTCCTCGTCGCCGTGATGTTCGTGGTCCTGGGCCTGGTCACGACCCGCATGGCCACGCGCGTAATCTACCTGGACGCCATCCTCTACCTGGCCGGAGGGATCGTGGGGACCGGGCACCACTGGTACTTCACCGGCCAGGGAACGCTCAACATGGGCCTGGCCGCGTGCTTCTCGGCGTTGGAGGTGGTTCCGCTCACCCTTCTCACGCTCGACGCCTGGGACTTCATCCGCCTCCGTGAGCGGCGGTGCGAGGACTGCCAGACGACATTCGCGGACCGTCACCGTTGGGCGATCTACTTCCTGATGGCCGTCGGCTTCTGGAACTTCGTCGGCGCGGGGATCTTCGGCTTCCTGATCAACCTGCCGATCGTCTCCTACTTCGCGGTCGGCACCTCGCTGACGAACAACCACGCCCACGGATCGCTCTTCGGTGTCTTCGGGATGCTGGCGCTGGCAGTGCTCATCTTCTGCCTGCGCTCGCTGGCCGAGGACGCGGCCTGGGCCAGCGCTGAGCGCGGGATCAGGGTTGGCTTCTGGGGGCTGAACGCGGGACTCGCGCTCATGATGGCCATCGATCTCTTTCCGGCGGGCGTGCTACAGCTCTGGGACGTCCTGCGGAACGGCTACTGGCACGCGCGGCGGCTCAGCTACCTGATGAGCGGGACATTCCACACGCTCGAGTGTGCGCGCCTCGCCGCCGACGCAGTGTTCCTGGTGGTCGGAGTCGTCCCGCTGGTCCTGGCGGTCGCGGCCCTCTTCACCGGCCCGCGCGAGCGGAAACCATGAAGCCCACGACCAGCCAACCAAACACAAGTCCCGGCCCGCTTCGGGTAAACGAAGGTGGAGCGGGCGGGCTTACGCTGTCATTCCTGGTTGGAGCTTAGCTGGAGGTCAGATCTCCACGACGCACTCCGGGTGCCGCGCCAAGTCCGGGCACCAAATGATTCCGGCTCAAGCGGTTACCTCGCCTCGGTCGGGAATTAGCCCCGATCCCGGATCCTGGACGCGAGGGCAGAGAATGTCGGATGCTGACCAAACACGATTCGGAGCCGTGCGGGAGGCGGAACGCTGTTCGGGAGGCTGAAAACGACCACGCGCGCAAATAAACTTCCTATCTTTCCCCTTCTTTCTATCAATCAGATATGATAGTCATGAGGTAACGGAAGATGAAGCGCGTCAGATGGACGTGCAGAAACAACTTCCGAAGGAGAACGGTCATGAATAGAAGAGAAGTTTTGAAATCTACGTTCGGGGCGTTAGCCCTAGCCAGCGGCATAGCCCCCGCCCAGAACGCCATAGCACAAACCCGTCGCCGTACTGCTCTGCCTGCCGCTGGAACACCTGATTATGCTCGGTTGAGCAATGCCGTGCTGGACACTCATGGTCATGCGGCCGCGACTGTTTGGCACGGAACGAACACAGGCACCCTCAAATCGGATGATCTTGTGAAGGCATCGTTGCTGCTGCAGCTGACGACTGGCCACTTTGACGAGATCGGAGTAAATGCTTATCTCACTACGCAACTCAGTAAGGCATCATCTGGTACTGTATCTCCAAGCGTTGTTCATGCCATAGGCGAACAATTCCGAACGTACGGGATATCGCTCACTGACGCCCAGATTCAGAGTATGTATCCCGCCGATGCGAACGCCAGGGAGCGGGGCCGCCTCTATCTTATTCAGGTAGGGATTCCTGGCGTTCAACTCCAGATTGCTGGTTCCTTTGATCTGGCTGCAAAAAGACTGAGGTTGCAGGAGATCGCGACGGCTTGTGGAGCGCTGTTGCCCATGTTGCCTTTACGATCCGGTCTCACTCCGGTGGCCGAGTCGTGTTCCGACTTGCAGGCTCTGATCGACGCGGCAGAAACGGCATTTGAGCTTGCTACTACGACAGCTGACGCAGCTTGTTTGTCTCTGCTGCCAACCTGTGAGGCACTTGAGGCAATTGCTGTCGCAATAGGGGTGGCGTTGGCGACCTGGGAGGCGGAATTTGCCCTACTTTGTACCTAAAAGGTGGGCCTGGGAGCTTCAACGGTTGAACTTTACGGTTTCGATGCAGGTACGTTTTTCGGGAATTCCGGGTTTGTAGTGGGTGGCGCGGGCTGACTGTGGCCGATTCCGAGCTGTCAGGAGGCCGAAAACTATTTCTGAGAAGGGAACCCATGGGGCTTCCAGTGGTTCGGAGTGCACTACCGATCCCGTGATCCTGTCAACGGTGCTTCGGCAATACCCAGATCTCTCGGTAGTGGGGGCGCGCTGCTGGTCGTCAACGATGTGTTGAACTTTATGCAGGAGCATCGGGCTGCCGGCGTCGTCGAAACGCTGCAGCGCCGGTTGCAAGTTAGGTGCGCGCGTTCGGCGCGATTCGAGCTGGCAGGCGCTGGGAGCTCAGATGTCAGCTCACATGAGTGCGGAAGATTGCGCCTACTGCTGACGTCAGTGCCATCGCCAGTGCCCCCCAAAAAGTTACGCGGGCCGCTGCGCGGGCGACGGGTGCTCCTCCGATCTTCGCGCCAATGCCACCGAGGAGTGCCAGAAACAGAAGCGAGCTTCCGGCAACGATCGGCATCAGCATGGTCCGCGCGACGAGGAGCGCCGCTAACGGCAAGAGACCACCGACGGCAAAAGAGACCGCGGATGCGAAGGCTGCCTGAACCGGTTTGGGGGCGAAGGTGTCGTTCATTCCGAGCTCGTCACGCGCGTGGGCGCCGAGCGCGTCGTGCGCCATCAACTGCTCCGCAACCTCGGTGGCGAGGACTGGCTTCAATCCTCTTCCGATGTAGATCGCAGCGAGCTCCTTGACCTCCGACTTCCGATCGTTCTTCAACTCCTTCTTTTCCACTTCAAGATCAGCCTGTTCACTGTCGGCCTGGGAGCTGACGGAAACATATTCGCCGGCAGCCATCGACATCGATCCGGCAACGACGCCTGCGATTCCGGCAATCATGATGCCGCTTCCTTTCGGGGTAGCGGCTGCCACCCCGAGAATGAGACTGGCGGTGGAGAGGATTCCATCGTTGGCGCCCAGAACCGCCGCACGCAGCCATCCGGCTCTCTGGGTCCTGTGTGTTTCCTTGTGGCGTACGAACATTCGTTCTCCACCCCGCACATCTGGAAAGTGGCGGAGCGTGGATTGTAGCGAGGTCAGCCCTCGTTTCAGGCGCCTGGCCCCCCGGTGCGCGAAGACTCCGCGCGCGGTTTTGGCGTGTTCGACCTGAAGATTGCGCGCTTTTCGAGCAGTCGATGATGGCTTCGAGAATGGGCGCCGAACGCAAAATGACGGGGCGCGCGCGCGAAAAATGATGCGTTGAGGATTCGGTCGATGAGCCCGCTTTGCGCCGCGGGTTCTCCGGCGCAAAGCAAACAGCCTGCGGAGTAGATCAACTCACTTGCACTTCGCGTGGCCGCAGGAGCATTTGCCTCCAGCCACCGTTTCCTTCTTGCAGGAATCCGAACAGTGGCCATCCGGTCGAACGTCTGTTCCAGAACAATGACAGGCTTTGTGTTGGCATTTCTTGTCTTCCATGGCGTCTCCTTTCGCTCAGACAGTTGCACGAACCGGGCCGAGTTTCTCCGAGGACGAAACCATAAGGGGAGACCTGACCGCGCACATCCGCACAGGAAGCAACTCGCCGCTCGTAGCCCGCTCCACGACCAAGACGCGCCCCTCACCGTGAAGCCCGTGACCGCGCTCGATGTGATCCTGTTCAAGGTCGGTGAGATGGGAAACGCGGTGCGAGACGCGGAAGCATCATCATCCCGCGAAGCCCGGGCGGATGGAGGGCGGAACGCGGCTGAAATTGAGTCAGAGGCGACTGGGCGTGCTTTTCGTTTCTCGGTTGACGGTGTGGAACATGCGTGGAACAGCCGGTCCGGATTTCTACGGAAATGCGTGATCGCCAACAATCGAGAAAGGTGCTAGGGTTTCTACGCAGCACTTCACTTTGTCAGGTCGAGCTGATTGGCAGTCGGCCAGACCGGGCGCGTGCTGCTGCGCCAGTCGGTCGACCTCGCCACGGGAAAACATCTTGAGAATCTGCTGAAAAACACTGCATACTCGCAGGGGTGACTCCGACTCATGGCTGATCCGCAACGTTTCGACCTCCACATCCCCACGATAACGATTGTGAAGATTCTCGTCACGGTTCTCCTGCTGTTCATCCTCGTGAGACTCTGGACGCCGTTCCTTCTTCTCATCGTGGCTGTTCTCCTTGCGGTCACCTTCGACTCGTTCGTCGTTATGATGGAACGTCGCAGCATACCGAGACAGATCGGTGTGCTCGTCGTCGGTCTCATCATGCTCGTTCTTGTAGTACTGCTCTTTGGCGTCGTGCTCCCGGCGATGTTCACGGATATTGCCGCGCTCCTCGTCGACCTCGAAGCGTCTTGGGGCCAGTTGCGCAAGGGCGCTCTCTCTCATTCTCCATCCATCCGCCATGTCATCGACACTATGTTTTCTGCGCCTAACCTCGACGTTCGCTGGCTCCAGACTCCGCTGACCTGGGCGCAGGCGACCATCGAGGCGACCGGCACTGTGATTCTCATTCTCGTTTTGAGCCTCTACCTGCTCCTCGATGGCCGGCGCCTATATGCCTGGATGCTGAGCTATGCCCCGCGCAAGCATCGCGCGAAAGTCGCGGAAACGCTCCCCGAGGTGCAAGCAGTCATCCGCGAGTACATGCGCGGACAGCTCCTGACCTCGTGCATCTGCGGCCTCTGGGTCTTCGTCGTCTTGACTGCGGTGGGGGTTCCAGCAGCTTTGCCCCTGGCGTTCCTTGCGGCCGTCTTCGATATTCTTCCCATTCTCGGCACCATCCTCATGACCATACCTGCGGTTCTGATGGCCTTGAGTGTCTCCGGCACGGCGGCGATTGTCGTTCTTATCGCGTATCTTCTGTATCACGTGCTCGAGAACTACATCATTGTTCCACGCATCTATGGCCGCAACCTCCGTCTTTCGACGCTCGCCGTCCTCCTCGCTCTCATCGTCGGCGGCAGCCTTCAGGGGATTCTCGGCATCCTCCTCGCGCTCCCGATCGTCGCCGCGTACCCCATCATCGAGCGGATCTGGCTTCAGGATTACATGCGGAGCGAGGTCATCGCCGAACACGCAGCGCTCGCTGGCGCCACTGACACTCAAGCAGAGGATGCCGCTGTCGACGAAGTGCTTCACGGACGTTGACGTTGTGAGAGTTGCAGGGTATCCGGTGACAGTCGCCTCACGTCGGTTGATGGTTCCTTCTCCTCCGGGTGTATCATGCACCCATGAAAAAAGCGGGATTAACGGTCGCCCTCCTCCTGGTCGTCGGTTGCGCGACCAGCGCCCCCGATCGTTCGGCGCGCGCAGCGTCGACTCTCGAGGAAATGCAGCAGAACAGCATGAAGGCGCGATTGCAGATCGATGCAGTCCTGTCGTCACTCGAGGGGCTTCTGAATGCAGAGCCGGACCGGCTTCGCAAAGCGTATGACCGCTACGACGGCGATGTGAAGAAGATGAAGGACTACGCGAACGCGATTCGCGAGAACAATGCTGATCTTCAGAAGAACGGCAGCGCGTATCTCAATCAGTGGCAGAAGGACGCGTCGAGCGTCTCGAACGCGGAGTTGCGGGCGCTCGCGGAACAGCGGCAGAACGAGATCGCGGATAAGACCCGCAGCATGAAGTCGACGATCAGCACCGCCGCTCAGAGCTTCGCCGGGTTCCTGCGAGACATCGACGACATTCACAAGGTGATCAGCAATGACCTCACCCCGACCGGTCAGGCCAGCGTGAAGAACACGGCACTCGCGCAGACCGTGCAACAGGAAGGCGCGCAAGTGAAAACCGCGATTCAGAACGCCGAGCAGTCGATCGCGGACGTTCGCGCGCGGATCACGCCTACTGCGAAGTAGCCCAGATCACACGACCTCTGTCATTCCGACGCACTCAGGACGTTGTTGGTTGAGATCCCGAACTTTGGAGTCGGATCACGTCGGCTCGCGTTCTTGCGCGTAAACATGGGTGAATTCGAGACCGAAGAAAAAGATCTGCGCGGACCAGTACGACCACAACAATACGACGACGATCGACCCGGCCGCCCCGAACGCCGAGCCGACAGCCGCCTTGCCTAGGTAGATGCCGAGCGCAAACTTGCCGATGACAAAGAGGACCGCCGTCACCGCAGCGCCGAGACGGACGTCGCGCCACCCCACCGACGCCTGTGGCAGGTAACGAAATACGGCCGCGAACAGCGCCGTCAGCACCAGTGTGGAGACGAGAAGCTGCGTGGCCTGCCACAGCAATTCGCCACCCACGAGGCGAGCGGCGGCGTACTTTCCCGTGACGGCGATGGCGGCGTCGGCAATGACCGATGCCAGGACGACCCCGCCGACCGCAAACACGAGAAGCATCGACGCCAGTTTCTTCTTGAGCCCGCGGACCCTTCCGACATCTTCGTCCGCCTTCTCACTCCAGATCGTCCGCAGGGCGTCGTCAATCTGCCGGTACACACCCGCCAAGCCAAAGTACATCGACATGAAACCGAGCGTGGTGGCCAGCAATCCGGCGCGCCGCGGCGTGGCGTCTTTGATCATTGCGGCGATAGCGATGCCAGCAGCGGATCCGAAGCTACCTCCGATGCGGTCGAGGATCTCCAGTTGTGCCTGTTGCCTTCCGAAGAGGCTTCCCGCAATGGCAATTGCAATCAGCAGCGTTGGTGCGATCGAAAAGACGATGTAGAACGCGAGCGCGGCGCCGAAACGTGAAGCGTTGTGTTTTCTGAACGCAGTGAGCGTCAGACGGCTTGCCGTCGCGAGTCGTGGTCGTTTCGACATCCGTCAGACGATATCTCACGATTCAGGCCAGGACAACGTCGATGACTGAACGCCTTCAACGCGCTTGCAGTGGTCGTGGTCGTGACCCTCAACGCGGCATGCACGACGGCAACCCGAAACACACATCCCGCACCGCTCGTGATTCAGGAGCAAGGCAGTTTCGCCGTCGGCGGAACAGTCGTCACCGCTCCCGGCAATTTCGACCCCGTCAAGCTGTTGATAACCGATTTCAGTAGTGCCTTCACCGCCCAGGCGGATTTCACCGCCATCCGGGACCGCCGCATGCGGAGTGTGTCGTTCAACTACGCCTGTCTCGTCTCCGCGAATTTTCATAACGTCGAGATCATCGGCGGACCCGACCGCCGTTCGAGCTTCACCGGCGCCTGCCTGCTCGGAACGAATTTCTCCAGCGCAACGCTGACCGGCGTCACGCTCACGAATGCGAAGCTCTCCTCGAAGGCTGGCAGCATCAAGGTCATCCTCGAGCCGCTGGCGCGCGCCGGCGAGCTGAAATACGAGCCGACGCAATTGTCTCCCGACATCACCGGTCCAAGCACCCTCTGTGCGGACGGCCGCGATGGGCCTTGCACGCGGGAACATCTGATCACCGACGTCCCCGACACGTGGTCGCTTCGGTCCTGACTCGCGGTTCTATTCCATTCCCGAGGCGCGGGTGGTGGGCGCGTGGGCCGAGCGCATGCCGCGGCGCTCCCATTCGCGCTTAACATGCCGAAGGAAGTTACGCACGAGCGCCGTGTGGAGTGCTTCGTCCTCGCGCGCATCTCGGTGTACTGTCACGGCTGGCAAGCGGCGGAGAGCACGGTGGGCTCGTACTCGGGCCAGAGAATCGCTCCAATGTCGCCCGCATGCAGGGAGGCTCGCTTCGGGCGGGGGCACCCCGTTCTTTTCACCCTTCAGCCCGAATGATACGAGAGAGGTTTGTTCTGATGAATCTTCGCCGGACGATGAACATGGCGGTGGTCGTGCCCGTCGCACTCCTCTTGCTGCTCGCGATTCTCCTCGGGTGGGAAGTGCGCGAGCTCATCACTCATGGAGCGGCCGTGGCACACACCGAACAGGTGAAAGCCCGGTTGTTCGAGACGCAGAAACTGCTCCTCGATCAGGAGACGGGCCTGCGGGGCTACCTTCTCACTCACGACGAGAGGTTCCTCGATCCGTACCGCTCGGGATCGGCGGCGTATCCGAAGGACGCCGCCGAATTGATGCAGTTGGTGGCCGACAATCCGTTACAGACGAACCGCGTCAACGCCTTGAACCACTCGTATCAGCAGTGGCTTGCCAGCGCGGAGCAGGCTCGTAGCGCCGCCGCCGCGCATCCTCCGGTCACGTTGCCGGCTGACCGGACAGCCGAAATGCTGGGCCGGAAGAGGGAGATGGACGGACTTCGCGCGATCACAGGTGCCATGAACGGCGAGGAGGATCGCCTGAATGCGATCCGGCGCGCGCGGCTCGAGTCGTGGACGCGCCGCGCGACCATCATGGCCGCGGGCCTTCTCGTCGTATTCGCAATCCTGATGAGCACACTTCTTCGCCGCTGGATCACGAACATCGATGCGACCTACGCCACGGCCCTGCAGGAGGCGAGCGAGGCGAGGCGCGCCGCGGAATCATTCGCGCACGAGGCTCTGGCCCAGAGCCGCGACTTTGAGCAGCGCTACCTCGCGCTGGTCCGGGAACGGGATTCTCTCCTCGAACGGCGGACATAGATGACCGTCGCGCCGGAGACGATGGACTGGAACGCGTTCGCCTTTGAGAAACTGAACGGAGTTCTCGGCGAACAGAAAGCACGCAGGACGATGGAGCTCGCCCTCCGTCAGGCCGGCCTTCAGTCGATCACCTCCGCGGCCGACCTTTACAGTTTTGCGCAACAGCTCGCCGGGATGGACGGATTCGTACGGGCCATCGGAGGCATGTTGAGCCTGCAGGCGGTCATGCGCGGCGCGCGGCCGTGAGCGAGAACAGACCGCCGGTTCAGGTTTGCGCGCCTTCAAGACCTGACAAGGGACTATGCGACGTGCCTGTGCGTTGAATTGGCCGAAGCCGCCACAGCCACCCTGTTACGCGTAGCATTTCAGGCGAATGAGCATTCTCATCGGCACGCAGGGGTGGACGTAATCCGCGACTTCCTCGATCTCGCCCGGCAGCTCGGGTCGAAGCTGGGGCCGATCCTGCTGCAGATGGGCTCTCGACGAGTAATAGGGTGCCGACGATTCCGGTCAGAGTGTGAGAAATGCGGTTAAGGTCGCGCCATGCGAGGCCGATGTAAGTCAGCATCTCGTCATCGCGCCATGCGGGAGGCAGCTTTGCGCCCTTCTCAGAGCTGCGCGTAGAAGCCGGCGCTCAGCCTGCGAAACACCAGCCAGCCCGAGATCAGCGCGGCCAACGCCCATAGCGACGAGATCATGAGGTCCAGCGACGTGGGAAACAGGCCGTAGTAGATCGGATCGCGGACGATCTGGAGGAGGTGGACCAGCGGATTGAGCCTGACGAACCACAGGTACTTCTCGGGCACGATGCTCATCGGGTAGAAGATCGGAGTCAGATACATCAGACCGAAAACAGCGACCGAATACGTCTCCTTGATGTCTGCGAAATAGACAGAGAGTGAAGAGAGCGTGAGGGACACTCCGAGTGTAAAGGCGCCGAGGATCAGGAAACTCAAGGGGAGAAACACGACCGCGCTCGAAAAAGGAGCACCCCTGATGAGCATGATGATCGCAAGCGGGATGCAGGAAATCACGAGGTTTACGATTCCCGAAAGAGTGGCGGCTACGGCGAAGATGCTCTTGGGGATTCGGACCCGCTTCATCAGTGGTCCGTTCCACGCCATGCTCGCCATCGAGTTGACAGTGGTCTGTGAGAAGAAGATCCAGGGAAGGTATTCGGAGAGGAAGTAGACCTCGAAATGCTTGATCGCAAAACGGAAGAACGCGGAAAAGACGATGGTGAGGATCAGCATCGTCAGGAGGGGATTGAGCATCGTCCAGAACACGCCGAGGACTGACCGTTTGTAGCGGACTGTCAGATCGCGCATCACCAGGCTTCGCAGCAGATGCTCGTGTGCCAGCAGATCGCGCGCCTCTTCCAGAAGCGATACTCCCGGTCCGGCGGCATTGCAAAACTCGGGAATTGCCGCGGCAACCTCGGCGGGAGAGTCCTGTTCGGCTGGAGGGATCGTGCTCATCTCAGTCCGGTACTCCGGGCGACAGGCTCCGGTCGTGACGAAGTTCGTGTGAGCCGCTTCGCTCTCCATAGGCTCGGATCACTTCGGCCGGATTTCCGACCGCGACGATCCTGCCTTCCTCGAGAAACACGGCCCGGTCGCACAATTTTTCGATCTCGCTGAGATCGTGCGACACGAGGAGGATCGTGCATCCGCTCTCGCGAAAATTGCGGATTCTCTCCTCGCATTGCTCTCGGAATGATGAATCGCCCACGGCCAGGATCTCGTCGAGCAGAACGACCGCCGCATCGACCGCGGTGGCGATGGAGAATGCCAGCCGAGCCACCATGCCGGTCGAGTAGGTACGGAGCGGCAGATCGATGAACTGGGCGAGACCGGAGAATTCAATGATCTCGTCCGCGCGCGCTCTCATCGTGCGCTGGGATCGTCCGAGGAGGGCTCCGTTGAAGAAGATGTTCTCGCGGCCGCTGAGCTCGTGGTCAAACCCTGTTCCGAGCTCGATGAGCGGAGCCACAGAGCCGCGGACGATTGCTCGTCCGGCGGACGGGGTGAGGACGCCCGCGGCGACGCGCAGCAGCGTCGACTTTCCTGCGCCGTTGGACCCAATGAGCCCGAGGCATTCCCCCGGTTCAATGTCCAGAGAAACGTCGCTCAGCGCGGCAAAAGTGTCGATTGTCGCTGTTCCTCGGAATTTCCGCACGATCCATTCTTTGACGAAGGGAATCCGGGTCGTCGGAAACCGGACCGTCACGCCGTCAAACTCAATCGCCTTCAAGGCTGGCCCTCGATGGGGTTGGCGCGGTACGGCCCCGCACGAAGGCGCTGTGGAGAGTTGGGGTGGAGACGTGCTGAGCGTAATCCGGTTGGCCGCGCATGGAAGGCGCGCATTGTAGCGGTTTCAGATTCTCCTCAGAAGATCCTTGAGCAGACTCACGTATCCGTTCGAGAAGCGATGATAGTGTCTGTTCCGCAGTTCGGAGGCGATCGCGCCGAGGCGGCGGATGCGGGATGCCGACAGGCCCGCTCGAACGCGGAGATGGTTCACCCGATCTTCGATGGTTCTCATTTGCGTGTGGACTGAGAGAACATCGAGGGCGCGTCCCATTCGAACCATTCCTCGTTCGGCGCGATCGAATCCGATTGTCCTCCAAAGCCCCTTCCGCATCGGCTTCCCAGCCTGGTCGATCAACTCGGCGTCGGTAAATAGGCAGTCGATCTCGGATGAGCTCATCGGGAAGGCGTATCTGCCTGGCAAGGCTCTCCAGTTGCTCGTCGATGAACTGCCCGCCGTTCCAACTGCAGAGCGCCACCGAAGTCCGGAGTGGAGCTGGGCTCGCTGGTTGATTCGCCATTCGGCATTCTGCCCCGACTGCCTCGCTGGCGTGAAGACTTCCTGACCCCGGAACGAGTTCTTGAAAGAACAGATGCGCTATCCTTACTCAATCCCATCAACAACGCGGAGGTCCTTTCATGAGTGACTCCCCGAAGTGGACGCGTCGTACCTTCCTGGAAGCGGTCGGCCGCGCGGGCGGCGCGGCGGCGGTGTACGAAACGATGACGGCGATGGGATTGCTGCGGCTGCCCGCGGCATTCGCCGGCCCGCCCAAGCTTCCCGACGGCAACGGCAAACGCGTGGTCATCATTGGCGCGGGAATCGCCGGACTGACCGCCGGCTACGAATTGCTCAAGGCGAAGTACGACGTGACCATTCTCGAGGCGAAGCCGCACGCCGGCGGCCGCAGCTTCACCGTGCGGAGGGGCGACGTCATCCACCAGATCGGCCGCGATCCGCAGACATGTGTGTTCCACGAGGATCCCAACTTCTACCTGAACGCCGGACCGGGACGGCTCCCCTACCACCACACCGCCATCCTCCACTACTGCAACATCCTCGGCGTTCCGCTCGAGGTCTACACGATGATGACGCGCGCGAATTACTTCCAGCGCAACGAGTCGTGGAATGGCGTCTCCACGGTGAACCGCCGCATCGCCAACGACACACGCGGCTGGATTTCCGAACTGCTGGCGAAGGTGGTCAATCGCGGGGCTCTCGACGCCGAGTTGCAGGCGAAGGGCGTCGACAAGGCACAGTTCCTCAGCCTCCTCAGCGTCTTCGGCGACATCGATCCCGCCGACAGCTACGACTACCTCGGATCCTCACGCTCCGGTTACGCGGTGCAGCCCGGTATCGAGTCATGCGGCACACTCCTCGAGCCGCTCACGCTGGCCGATTTGGTCTCCTCGAAATTCTGGATGGACCGCTTCTATCAGCCCGAGGAGTACGAGTGGCAGCCGACGCTCTTCCAGCCCATCGGCGGCATGGACAAGATCTGGCACGGCTTCCTCAAAACCGAGGTCGGGAGCCACATCACCTACAGGCGGGAGTTGGCCGGCGCCTACAACATCACTGAGGGAGGCAAGCCGAAGGTGCGCGTGATGCACCGCCCGTCGGGCACCAAGGGCAAAGGCGAAGAGATCATCGCAGACTGGTGCATTTCCACGATCCCCTTGCCGATCCTCGCCGAGGTGAAAAACAACAACTTCACCGACGAGTACAAGGAAGCCATTGAGGCCGGGAAATTCGCGAAAACGTGCAAGGTCGGCTGGCAGACCAAGGACCGCTTCTGGGAAACGAAGGACGAGATGTACGGCGGTATCTCGTACACGACGGACAACATCACGCAGATGTGGTACCCGTCGTGGGACTACTTCGGCAAGAGGGGCGGCATTCTCACGGGCGCGTACAACTACGACGACGACGCGGCCTATATGGCCTCTCTCAAATTGCCGCAACGCCTGGATCTGGCCTTGAAAGGCGGCGAACGATTGCATCCCGGTTTT
The DNA here is from genome assembly GCA_017883235.1 of Thermoanaerobaculia bacterium. GTDB lineage: Bacteria > Acidobacteriota > Thermoanaerobaculia > Gp7-AA8 > Gp7-AA8 > JADGNZ01. The sequence goes on from JADGNY010000045.1 coordinate 12,956, forward strand.
GCCAGCCACGTCGATACCAGGCTCGGACTCTCCATCGCCTGGCAGGACGTGCCGTATCAACTCGGCGGCTGGGCGGATGACTGGACCTGCGACGATTCGGTCTACCAGCGGCTCCTCAAACCGGAGCGCCGGTTCTGGGTGGCCGGCGATCAGGTGTCATATCTCTCCGGCTGGCAGGAAGGGGCCGTGCGCTCCGCCCTCCACGTGATCGGCGGAATCGCCGGACTGCGCGTCGACAAGTCGATGGTCCAGGCTGTGCAGATGCCGATGTCGAAGAGGAAGGCGCCCGGTATCCGAAGGAGAACACGGGGACTGCCGTAGCGTTTCCGTCAGAATTACGCCGCACCGAGGTGACTCACCTCGACTGTGACTGTTACCACGCCATTCCACAATCAGGGGGAACGGATGGGCGAGTTCGTTGACGCTGTCATTCCTCGAACGAATTCACGATTAGCTGCGCGGGTAATCGTTCCGACGTACTCGAGATGCGCCATGTTGATCTGATTTGCCGGGAATGACGAAGGATCAGCGTGATCGCCCCAAGAATCCTCATCTGTTTGCCTTCGGCGATCGGGTCGAGCTGATCGTCCATCAGCGCCCGCCGGCCCTGCTTCCGCCACCATCGGCCGGCGAAGGCGGCGCCACGAGCGATGACGATCACCGCCTCTCCGGTTCGAGCGTTGCCGGCCCTGCGAGGCTCTACGACGAGGAAGTCGCCGGCGCTGACGCCGAGACAGGCGATGTTCGAGCCGGCGCGAAAGAGCTGGTCGCCAGGGTCCAGCATCAGTTCGTCAGGGAGAGGAACCAGCTCGCCCGCCGAGGCGGTGTCGATCGCTTCACCCTGCCAGATGGTTCCGTCGAGATGCACGGCCACGATGGCCTCCTCTCTCGCGCGTTTTGGTACAGTCGGACCTAAACGGGATACTCGGGGTCCAGCTCGAACAGGTCCGACGCCTTTACCCGTTCGCCCGACAAGCGGTGCAAGGCGCCCGTGATCGCGGCGATGCATTGTCTGCTGGGGTCGATCTTCCCTTCACGAACCATGAGAAGGTGGACCCGGCTGTAGCCTGATTCCCTGACGAGATGGATGGGCTTGATCCTGTGGCTTTTCAGGTATGCCTCTAATTTCACCATGGGCGTATAATATCAGCGCATGCGCCGAAAGTACATCCCCCCTGCTATACTTCCGCCGATGACCGAATCCGGTAGCACTACCCAGGGAGGAACGATGGACGTCGAGAACAGCTTCGGGCTGGAATTGAGAGCCAGGCGGCTACTGCTCGGATACTCGGTGAAAAAGCTGGCGAAGCTGTCAGGCGTCAGCCGCCGATGGATCACCTGCGCCGAGGAAGGCAGCAATATCACCATCGAGGTCCTCAGGAAGTTGATGCAGACGATGAGGATGACCGTCATCACCATATTTCCCGGCCTCACGGCCGAAGCGGGTCTGGCGGATACGGGCATCGCCGAGCTCGCGGCGGCGGTGGAAGAGATCACCGGAAGCGCCGCGCTGGCACGGCAGGCAGGCGAACGGATCAAAAGTTTCGCCCTTGGGGTAGGGAAATCCGTCCCGAAAGACACTCCTGAGAATGAGGGCTTCAACGAGAGGGCCGCGGCTCTGGTCACGCATTTCACGGAACACGTGCGCTCGCTCAGCGATCCCGATAACTTACAGAAAGTTGAGAAGGCCGTGAGTAGCTTTCTGAGGCCGGAAGCGGATGCGCAAGGCACGGCCAAGGCGCCTCCGGGAAGGCGGAGGAAGAGCTCGGGCTAAACACGAACCAATGGATCGTTCGGCCGGCGAAAGAAACGAAACGGGTGAGTTGCTGTTGCGGTTCCGACGTTGGCTCGACGATCCCGAGGCCTCCCCTGGGATCATTCGGGATCTCATCGGCCTGGACAACGAGCGGCTGGGAGAGTTCGTCCGGCTGAACACCGGCGCCGAGATGCTGTCCTCGATCAGGACGCTGCTGACTCGCTCTCGTGAAAGCTTGGCGGGCGCTCCGAGGGAAGCGATCGCCCTGACTCGATTGGCGACGGCCCTCGGCTCCTGTTACTTCACGGCCGACCCGCAACTCGATGCCGCGGTGGAAGGGGATGCCTGGAAGGCCCACGCCGATGCACTTCTCCGGGCCGGGGACTACAGCGAGGCGGACCGCGCCTGCCGGCAGGCGTCATCGTTCTACACCCTGGTTGATCCCGAAGACTGCCTGTACGAACGAACACAGCTCAACGTCACAGAGGCGAAAGTCGCTCATTTCCTAGGCGACGCGGAGCGGGCGCTCGCTCTCGCCGGCACTGCCGCAGCGACCCTCGCGCGGGCGTTTCCGAAAAAAAAGAAGGACTACGTTCGCGCGCGGACGACCTTCGCGACAATCCTGGTGGCCGACTTTCAACGGTACGAGGAGGGGCTCAAGGCGCTCGAGGAGTGCGCCGAGCTCGCAAGACGTGACGGCGACACGGAAAGTCTCGCGAGCTTGGTCAACAATATTGGGCAGGTGTACGCGCGTATCGGCAAGCTCACGGAGGCGAAAGAGTGCTTCACCACCGCGTTACAGGGTTTCACGAGCCTCGGGTTAAAGACCGACATGCCTCGCGTTCATGCCGGCTTAGCTCGTATCCTCATGCAAGAAGGACGTTTTAACGAGGCTGTTTCGGAACATTACATGGCGAGAGCCGCCTATCTCGATCTAAGGATGCCGGTCGTTGCAGCCGAGGTGGATACGCACATCATCGAGGCTCTATTCGCTGCCGGACGGACGAGAGACATCCCGGCACTGTGCGCTCTGGCAGTCGAGACATTCATGACGGCGAACTTGCCTCGCGAAGCAGCAAAGGCCCTGGCGTACATGAATGCCGCCGCTCAGCGCGGGACGCTTACGACCGACAAACTTGAGGACGTTCGGGAATTCTACCAACGGCTGCAAGCAGACCCCGACGAGCGGTTTGACTTTGATTGAATGAGGAGAGCGGCCTAGCGCCGCTCTCCTTTACAAACTCAAGTTGTTTCGAACACCCACTTTACGGCCTCGGAAACGACCAATCGTACGTATCGAGAGCGTGGACGATCCGAGTGATGAGCCGGCTGATGGCCGATCGTGACGGTTGATCGCCGTTGTCACGGCGAGGAGCGGCCAGGAGCGGCGAGGACAGGGCGGCGAGGAGCAGAACAACAGCGGTGACGCGTTTAGACATGATTCCTCCAAATGTCCCGCAGGACGGTTAGTTTGGAGGAGCGCTCCCCTCAACGTTAAGGAGTGTCATTTCGAGGGCGTTTCCCTACGGCGCTACCTTACCCGCAGGCCGCGTGCTACCATACACGCATCCATTCAACGGGCGTTTTGAAGAGGTACCGCCGCCGGCGGTTTGATGCCCGACAGCCCCCGATAGCCTTAAGCGCTTTACGGTCGGAGCGCTGGCGTCTCGCCGGCTGGCCCGGCGTGCGTCCCGCCGCCGGGTTACCAGCGTTGGGAGTCTTGCCGGTTCGGGGACGAGACGTCAGAGATCCGGAAACCACCGCCGCCCGCCCGGCAAGACTCGAAACATTTGCGCTAACCCGGCGGCGGGACGCACGCCGAGCCAGCCGGCGAGACGCCAGCGCTCCGGAAAACCGCCGCCGCCCGACCCGGCGAGACGCCAGGGCTTGGTTTCGCTAAGTTCAGGCCTTTGCCGATAGCCCGCATTTCTGACACTCAGACTGGAATCGCCGGCACCCTGTTACTCGTCGAAAGTCGCAAGTGGTCCGAGCAGACTGTGAGAAATGCCCGAACGAATCGCTCCCACCACCGGCTACCGCCGTGACGCCTCCGGCGTCCTGCCGGCGAACGGCTCTGCTGACGGCACGGAATCGACGCCCTCGTAACCTCACTCCTCTGCGGCCAGAGGAATGACGGCGGAATCTCTTCCCCCGAAGCAGAATCCGTTCCGGCAGATCATCATACTGATCTGACGGAACCAGAATTCGATCTGACAGATCATCATAATGATCTGACAGATCATTATACTGATCTGCAGGAACCAAAATTCATTCTGACAGATCATCATAATATTCTGTCAGAACGAATTTTGATCCTCGCGGAGCTCTCCGCCGCTCCGCCGGAAACAAAAATCGATCCTTCATAACGAAATCTGTTTCCACCAGACCGCCCGCGCGGTCCGTCAGAAGGAAAATCCGCTCCGCCGGAATGATTTTCTGTTCTTGCAGAATATTATAATGATCTGTTGTTGCCAAAATCGTTTAGTCGGGACAAACAGCACCGTATACTGAGCTGTTCTGAAGGAACGCATGAGCTCCTTCGTCGTATAATGCATATTCGTAGGCCGGCTTCAAGGCACATGCGCATTGTGCCGATCGCCCGCGAGCGCCGACGATCGAGGACTCGCGGGTAACGTGCGCCGAGCTTGTTCGCTCGTAGCGAACGCACGGCGCGTAACCGAAGATGGAGGGACTCATGTCCACAATACAAGCTACTGCTGTGTCTCCAGGGGCGGCAACAGGGGACCAACCTGCTGCCGATCCCCAGGCGAGTCCGATAGCAATCGAAGACATCGCCAAACAGATCACCGACGGCCTGACAGCTCTCGCGAAGTTGATCCCCACGTTCGTGGCGAAGCATGACGAGAACAAGGCCTTCGTAAGAAGGTTTCAGGCCTTCTCGGTCGAGTCGATCCGAAGCATGATCGCCGCGATCGAGGCAAACCCGGAGCTGAACAGCGCCAACAAGTTCGACGTGCAGCAAGCGCGCGCGGACCTGCAGTTCCTGGACGCGTTCCGTACCGTGGTCGATCAGGTCGAGGAGTTCCGTACGAACGTGCGGTTCACGTATTTCGCCCGGAAAGCCCGGGCCGTGAACCCGGTGCTGCAGACGTACGCCATCGGCAAGGGAATCGGCCGCGACGCCGCCAGTGCCGGTGTGGCCGCGCATCTGGAGAACGTCAAACGCGACCTTCGCGGACCGAGCACGCCGGGCACCAAACGGGCGAAGCCTGCGAAAAAGCCGCAGCAAACACCACCGCCGCAGCAACCACAGACCCCGCCCAAACAGTGAAGTAACGGCGCGGCCGCGTATCAGCGCGGCCGCGCCCCTGACAAGAGACCCCAAACCGTTCAAAGAAAGGAGTTCCAGTCAATGCGAACCATACAACATTCAACCTGTAGTGTCATTCCGCGCCACATGCTGCAACACATCGCCGTGCATGGTGACGATGATGCCCGCGAAACGGTCTCGTCGACGTTGCACCACTCGGCACTGATCGCCCGCGAGCGTGCCGTCAACTTCCTCAAGCCGGCGGCGCGTACGAAGAGCGGCGGCAACAAGCGCAGCGTGTACGACGCCCAGAACCTTCGCCACCTACCCGGCGCCTTTGTGATGAACGAGACCCGAGGCGAGAGCAAGGATGTCGAAGTGAACGAAGCGTTCGCCGGCTCCGGCGCGATGGCCGGCTTCCTCAAGAACGTCTTCTTCCGCGACTCCATCGACGGCAAGGGGATGGCTCTCATCTCCACCGTTCATTACGGCAACCGTTTCGACAATGCCATGTGGAACGGCAAGCAGATGATCTATGGAGACGGTGACGGAAAGGTGTTCACCCGTTTCACCGGCGACATCGCCGTGATCGGCCACGAGCATGCGCACGGCATCACCCAGCACGACGCCGGCCTTCTCTATTCGGGCCAGAGCGGCGCTCTGAATGAGCACATCTCCGACGCAATGGGCATCATGCTCAAGCAGTATTACCTCTCGCTGAAAGCGGACCAGTCGGACTGGCTCATCGGCAAGGGAATCTTCGCACCGGGCATCGCCGGCGAGGCCCTTCGCTCGATGAGGGCCCCCGGCACCGCGTACGACGATCCGATCCTCGGCCAGGACCCCCAACCCTCTCACATGAAGGACTACGTGCGCTCCGCCGACGACAGCGGCGGCGTGCATATCAACTCCGGAATCCCCAATCACGCCTTCTTCCTCCTCGCCACGGACATCGGCGGCTACACATGGAGCGTGGCCGGCCGCATCTGGTACGAGGTGGTGCAGCACCGCCTCTCTCCCGAATCCGGTTTTCAGGACTTCGCCAACGCAACCGTCGCGGTAGCCGGCGAGATCTACGGCGAGGGGGGGCAGGTGCAGAGCGCGGTGAGGAATGCCTGGTCGGCTGTCGGTCTGGCCGTTCCGCCGTCAATGGCCAAAGCGGCGTAGAGACGTCTACACCATTGTCGCTGTCAACAACAACCACAGCCCCTGGCGTGTCCACACGCCCGCGCTTCCAACCGCCGCCTCACCCGGCGGCACCGAAAGGAAAGGACATCATGAGCACTGGATTCGATCATTCCAACAAGGACACCCATCTCTCGTTCGACAGCATCAATCGCCACGTACAGCAGTTCGACGCCGTTTCGTTCCTCTCCGAGGGGGCCGTACAAACGCCTGCCACCAGCGCGGAACGCCTGGTTGCGGTGTTCGACGCCGTGCGCCCGATCCTGCTGGCTCTCGCTTCCGCGATTCCGCTGATCCCCGCCGCATGGCGCACGCTGATGAGCGTCTTCATCTCGACGCTCGACGGCGTCTCGGCGAGTTTCAAGGCCGGCAAGGATTTGGCCACCGCTCCCGTGAGCGGCCAGCCGAAAGCCGACATGGAGCCGAAGCTCCCGGTCGGTTGATGGACATGACGGTCATCGAGACCGTCAAGCGCCGATCGGGCCAAACGGTCCCGGCGCTACCCCAAATGCAGTAGGACCGGAGCCCGCGCAAGCGGGCTCCGGATCTTCTGGGCCTGACGCCGATGTCGAAGAAGAAGGCGCCCGGTATCCGGCGGAGAACACGGGGACTGCCGTAGTCTACCGTCTACCACTCGGAGATATGATTATCCAGGCTGCCCTTGCCGGTACTTGTGCTTGCGGATTGGCGAGTGCCGAGGGATCATCGTATCCCGATGGAGGAAATGCACCGCGCTGTCTACCCGAACGTCTACTCCCGCACACGCGGCAGACAGTCCCGGCCGGCTCCCTTTCGCGCTCGACGCCTTGGACGGAACTGACGGAGACGAATGGAAACGCGGGATCTTCTTGACGCTCTGGGCTATAGCGGCTCGCCGAATTGTCTGACGGGCGGTCAGTTGCATTTTGCCCCCGACTACGGTCATGTTTTCCGCCGGGCAGCGGAGGGCGCGGGGCTCGAAGCCGTTTATTGCCTCCGCGCGTCCGCTCAGAACCCTGCGCACGAGGTCATTCCTGTCAGCTACGTCTGCAAGGCCACCTCGTACGAGCACGCAGACGAGATTCATCGCCTTGTCTGGAATCAGAATGTCGTGCCCTTTCTTGTGGTGCTGGCGCCTCAGGGCGTCCGTGTCTACACCGGCTTCGAGCGCCAGGACAGGCCAGGAAAGCGGCAGCATCTGCTTGAGTCAGACATAGCAGGCGTAGCGTCTCGTCTCGCCGTGGTTTCATCGGCATCCATTGACAGCGGCAATATCTGGGATCATCTCGGTGAGCGAGCAGACCCAAAACGTCGTGTGGAGTGGCGACTGCTGAAGGATCTCGAAGAGCTCGAGAAGATCCTGGTCAAGGATGGGCTGAAAGAGGCTCCCCTCGTTCACACATTGATCGGGAAGCTCCTTTATCTGCACTACCTGCGGCGACGCGACATTCTCTCGGACGCGAGGTTGGCGAAATGGGATCTTACATGGACCGAGGTCGCTACTCGAACAGCTCGCGTAAAATCGTTCCAGCGGGTTTGCGCACATCTCGATGATTGGCTGAACGGCTCCGTCTTTCCGCTCACCACGCGAATGATGAGCGACATCGGCGCCGATCATTTGCAACGTGCAGCGGGCGTTTTCGCGGGCGACTCACCCGGAGGCCAGCAGCATCTGGCGTTCGATGCCTACGACTTTTCATACATTCCGATCGAGACGCTTTCCGTCGTCTACGAACAGTTCCTTCATTCGAAGAAGAGTGCGGCAGAACCGAGTCTCGGCAGAAAACGCGGAGCCTATTACACACCGCTTCCGGTCGTGAACTTCATGATCGATCGCATGGACGAATTGAAACCGCTGCGTGCCGGGATGCGGGTGCTCGACCCGTCATGCGGATCAGGGGCGTTTCTGGTCCAGTGCTATCGCAAGCTGATCGAAGATCGTCTCCGCTCCCTGCCGACGCGGAAACTGCGCCCTCCGGAGCTCCGCGAGTTGCTCGTTCGGCATCTGTTCGGGATCGACGTCGATGCCGAGGCGTGCCGCGTCGCCGAGCTGTCGTTGCTGTTGACGATGCTCGACTACATCGACCTGCCCGACCTTACGAATACCAATTTCAAGCTGCCGAATCTGTCCGGAACCAACATCATCGAGGCCAATGCGTTCGACGGCGTCCACGAGTTCATCGTGGGCGCGAAGGCGCGTGGATTCGACTGGGTGATCGGCAACCCGCCGTGGAACGAGATTTCAGCTGACACGAACGACCCGATCGACAAACCAGTGCTGGACTGGATCGTAGCCCACAGGAAAGAGTGCCCGACCGGCGGCAATCAGGCCGCGGAGGCGTTTATCTGGCGCGCCCGAGAGTTGGCTCATGCCGACGCGATCGCGGGTCTTCTGGTTCCCGCGATGATTCTCTTCAAGTCCGAATCAGAGGAGTTTCGCGAGAGGTTCTTTGGCGAGACGCAGCTCGCCTACGTTGCGAACTTTGCTAATCTCGCTGAGGTGCTCTTCGCCGGGCGATCGCGCGTTCCGGCAGCGGCGTTGATTTTTCGGCCGACTGCCGGCGACGTCACCACGATACCGGTATTCTCGCCGCTCGTTGCCAATCAGGAACCGACGCGGCCGCGCAAGGAAGGCACACGCGTGGATACCTGGAGCCTCGTCATCGACGAGAACGAGTTGCGATTCGTGAATCAACACGATATCGCGAGTGGCGACTCACTCGTTTGGAAGTTGGCGGCATGGGGTTCTGAGCTCGATCGCGCGATCCTGCGCCGTATGAAATCGCTCAAGTCACTGGATGACATAGCGGACATCTTTGATCTGAAAATCGCACAAGGGATGGAGCTCCGAACGGAACCGAAAAAGGGCGGTGAACCTGCACAGCATCACCCGGAGCTGACCGGCAAGCTGACGATCAACCTGAATGCGTTGGCCGGATCACGGCTGCTGTTCACATTTCCACGCAAAGCGCTTGCTCCCATACCAGCCGAGCAAACGTGGGTGCGCGTACGCGGTGGCTTTTCAGCGCCCGAAAGGGTCTCACGTCCACCTCACATCCTGGTCAATGCGGCGCGGAATTGGGCGGTCTTCTCCGATGAGTACGTGATCGTGCCGCCTCTGCAGATAGGTGTGGCAGGTGGATCTGCTGACGTGTCTCTGCTGAAAGCGTTGACACTCTATCTGAACTCGCACTTCGTCCAGTACCACCAGTTCTTTGCGTCGGCACAGAGTGGCGTGAAGCGGGAAGTAAGCACCCTTCGCGCGCTCCGTGAGCTTCCCATTCCCCGCTGCCTCATAGAACCTGACCACGGCGTGATCGAAACCTGGGCACACCTGCACGATGAGCTGGCGGCATGCGACGCAGTGAGTGCGGGGACCCACGAATCACGAAAAGCAGGGTTGCTGTCAGAACTGAACAGAAACGTGAATGCAGCGCTGCATCTGCGCCAGCAGGATTGTATCCGGATTGCCGATTTCGTCGACGTAATGCTCGGTCTGCGCGACGGCAAGATCGAAGAAAGGGCCGTGCGGAGGCCGAAAGACGAAGAGCTGCGCGTCTACGCGGAACGTCTCAGGCATGACCTCGACGTCTTCATCGGCCGAGAGGCAGGCGCTACTCACGGGATTGACGTTTGGCATGATGAACACCAGGGGGTCATCGGGATCGATCTTCTCGCCAGCGACGGCGGCGTGACCGTGCATCCGTCTGCGCAAGGCACGGGTGTCATGAGTCAGCTCGCCGATCTGAGAAATCAACTTGCTCGTGAGTTTTCGCAGTGGCGTTACTTCAATCGAAACCTGCGCCTCTTTGCGAACGATCGGGTGTACTTGTTCAAACCGATGCAGCGATTCCACTGGCTCGAAAGCCAGGCGATTCAGGATGCCGGCGAGGTCGTCGGACTCGTCCTCCATCGACTCCGTGCACCCGCATGACCGACCGCTCCGTCCCGTCGATTTCCTTTGGCGGCATCTATGAAGATGCTCTGGTCCGGCGCAGCCACGAGCTCCTCGCCATGGCGCACGTTCGCCTCGTCCACGCCGATTTGGCCAGTCTGGAAGAGACCGACATTACCGGGAAGCTGTGCGATGCGATGAACGAGGTGCTGGACGATCAGGGTCCGCCCGGATGGGCCACGATCCTGACGGTCGTGGACGACCAACCGGAGAGCGTGAGAGACAGAAGCGGAAAGCGCCGGCCCCGGACGGATGTCTGTGTCCGCTGTATCAACCCTCGGCCGGAGCAACGCTTCCGCTTCGAGGCGAAACGTCTCAACGAGAAAGCCGCCCTCCGGGCGTATCTGGGTAATGACGGGATGCTCGCCCTCCTCCACGGCTACTACGGCGAGTTGCCCTACGGGGGGATGATAGGGTACGTCCAGACGGCCACGCCGGCAGAGTGGAGTGATCGAATCCAGAACGCCCTTCGCGAGGCACCGCAGAAATACGATGTTGTCGAGCCAGTGGAGTTCGTGCCGCTCGGGATGGGCCTCCCGGAGCCAGTGTTCTGTTCGGAGCATCGCTCCACTTCCGCCAAAGCGGGCAAGCGCATCTCGCATGCGTTGCTTCAATGCGCGTGAGCGTGCCCTCCAATGCGGGTCGGAAGACGCAACTGCATCCGGGGTCGCTCGAGTCGCTCAATTGCGCGTCAACTGCGGCGCGGGCGATCGTCTCCTCACCATCGCCGTAGCGCGCTACGCCCGCCTGAAATCCAGTCCTCGCAGGCGTGTCTGTACATACGTCGAATCGGCGGCGGTGCAGTTGCTTTCCAGCCATGACATCGTCAGCGTGTCCGTCCCGAGATTCAGGCTTCCGGCGGATTGCTACGACAATGTGGCCGTCCGGCAGCAGCGCGGAGACGGTAAGTCCGTGCAACCGCATACCCGCAGCGCCCGCACCGGTGTCGTTGAATCCGGCGAGGTTGACGCTTCCGCCGGCTGTACCGAGGGTACCGGTGAGGTAGCCGGAGGTCTGATCCTGAACGGTAAGAGTCAGCGTGATTTTCGGATCCTGAACACAGCTCCAGTTACCGTCGACGGGATCGGCGGACGCTGGTTGCGTAAATGGCGGTGGCCACTCCGGGAGGGCGCCGGACGTGTGCGGAACATACGTCAGCTTGTCGAGGTAGCTGCCGATGATGGCGACGACGCCCGGGTCCGGAGCGGTGGCAACGAGACCATCCGTTCAGGCTCGCCATCGCCTTGAACACCGGCGCCTGGATGTATCAGATGATCGGCGACGTCGCCAAGACCCGCGAGACTGCGGAGAAACTGGTATCGCTCACGACTTCGCATGGGTTCCCGTCCTACAAGGAGTTGGGGTTGATGATGCGCGGGTGGGCGATGAGTGTCGAGAACCTGGCCGCCGGCATCGACGAGATGGAAGCGGGATTCGAGCAATTTCGCTCCACCGCCGGCCCGCTGGTGACGACGTATCACGCCATCCTCCCACAGCCTGGGTTTAGGGTCGGTTCAGGTTACAGGGGCTAGGCTCTCGCAACCATGAAGGCGAAACGTATCCGGAATCGTTCTCACGCGTAGCTCGAAGGGGAGAAAAGAAACCATGAAACGAATGCTGATTGTCAGTTCGGTACTTTGCTTTGGCGCCGGCGTTGCGCTGGCGTCCACGGAGACGTGCCCTGAGCCCGTCACGACTGCGATTAACAAGGCTCATCCGGCCTCGACGGTCGAGTCGTGCAAGAAGGAAGTAGAGAGGGGGACCACCCTCTACGAGGTCAAGGTCACCACCAAGCAAGCGTCGAAGCTCGAGGTTGACGTGGCTCCGGATGGAAAGATTCTCCAGACAGAGGAGAAGGTCAACCTCAAAACGGTGCCGAAGGCGGTGATGGACGGATTCACCGCGAAATACAAAGGCGCGAAGGCGACCGGAGCGGAGAAGCAGATCAAGGCTGACGGATCAACCCAGTATGAGCTGAGCTTCGGCGCTGGAAAGCAGAGGAAGGAAGTCACCTTCTCCGAAAACGGCAAGTTTCTCGAAGAAGAATGAGACGATGTCCGCGCCGGAGCAACGACGCCTGCCTGTAGCCTCGCCGGCGATAGTCCTGCGAAACGAACCGCTGCTGGTGATCCGCCGGAATTCAAATACGTGCATATGGTGACTTCGTTTACGACGCTCTACATCGAGGAGCTCAAGGCGATGATGCGTGGCCGCTTCGCCTGGCTGGGCGCGGCGGTCGTGCTGCTGGCGGTCGGTGTTCTGGCCACCGTCGGCACACAGGATACGTGGCTCGACGGTTACGGCATCATCGCGTACTGCGTCGTCCCCCTGGGGTTCATTCCACTCGCGGCCGGCGCCATCGCCAGCCCGCGAGCCAGTCGTTTCGTCGAGAGCGTCTTCACGGCGCCTGTCGAACGGCGGACCTGGCTGGCGTCAAAGATTCTCGTGATCTTCACGCTCGCCGCCGGCTATTACCTGGCCCTCGCTCCCATGATGCTGGTGTACACACACCATGTGGGGCTTCCGTTCCTCCTGACGAAATTCCTGATCTGGAGCATCGGAATTCTCGCCGTGAGCATCGCCGTCGGCACGCTCGTCGGCGTGCTTTTCATCGGCCGCAGCATCGCCGCGCCTACGGCGACCGGCATGGGCGTGCTCCTCGCGTACGCCGGCCTGCTCCCTCTGCAGGAGCTCATGGTGGCGCGTGCCGACGGCGCGTCGCGCACCGGCCACCTCACTCTCGCCAGCCCCCCGGTGCTGCTGAAGAACGCTCTCGGCTTCACCTTGGTCGCGCGCAGCATTCCTGCTACTACGACGCTGACCTGGCTCTGCCTGGGAATGATCAGCCTGGGCGCGTTTGCGCTCGCCGCCTGGATCTTTCTTCGCGCGCAAGGCGTCGAAACGTGGGAGACCACGCGCGGGCAACGATGGGCCATCACTCTCGCGCTCGCCGCCATTGCCGTTCTCCCGGTCGCACTGGCCGACACCAATTACGACAAAACCGCACCGCCAGCGAACAGCGCGCCCGCCGTCCGAGCGCTCTTTGCGCGCACGGGCAGCAGTCTGGCCATGGCTCCTCCCGGCGGGCAACCGCCCGCTCGGTGCTGTGGGACGATCCTCAACCGCGAAACCTGGCCGCCCTTCGGTACCGACGAGCGCACCCGACAGGATCTTCTGATCCTTCTGCCTGTCGAAACGACGCAGCCCGTCCGTGACCTTCGAATCGAGGTCACCGGCGAGGGCGGGTTGGAGGTGACGACCGATCGAGACGCGCTCGCGAACGCCGGCGAGCACCTGGAGACCCGAACGTATCCGAAAGATCTGGGGCCGCCGGCTGCCGACGGTCATCATGTCGTCACTGGATGGGTCGTGCGAGTACCCGTCACCCTCAACCCAACCAGACCGTGGGACATCGGCGGTGATCGCTATCCCATCAGCGTGAAAGCCACATACGGCCTCGCGGGCGACACGCAGATCCGCACGTTCAGCGCGCGTGGTGCGATCGATGCGCAAGTATCACGCGAGATTTACGAGATGGGTGTCGCCTCGTTGATCTTTCCTCTCTTTTGTTTCGGGGCCGCTCTTGCACGCTGGAGACGCACTCGGTGAGCGAGGCGGCCGACTACGCCGTCGAGACGGACGGCCTGACGCGTGCCTTCGGCAGGTTTGTCGCGGTCGACGATGTCACGCTGAGAGTTCCCAAAGGGCAGCTGTTCGGTTTTCTCGGTCTCAATGGCGCGGGCAAGACCACCACCATTCGCATCCTCACTACCCTTCTCCCTCCGAGCGGAGGCACCGCCAGGCTGTGGGGCTACGACGTGGTAAGAGAACCCCTCGCTGTGCGGCGGCTCGTTGGACTCGTGAGCGACGAGACAAGCAAGAGCCAATCGACCTGGACAGCGCGCGAATACCTCACGTACTTTGCCCGCATCCGTCATATCCCCAATCCCGGCGAAGTGGTCGAACGCAGCCTGGACGATGTAGGTCTGGACGGGAGTTTTCGCGGAAAGCTGATCGGCACGTACAGCACAGGCATGAAACGCCGCGTCGAAATTGCGCGTGCGCTGATGGGCAGCCCGAAGGTGCTCTTCCTCGATGAGCCCACCCGAGGGCTCGATCTGCCGGCCAAACGCGAGATGTGGAATCTGCTGCGGCGCCTTGCAGCGAACGAGCAGGTCACGACCTTTCTGAGCAGTCACGACACGCAGGAGATTCGCACGCTCTGCAGCCAGATCAGCGTAATCGCCAAGGGCAGGATCGTCTACACCGGGGCCACCGATCAACTCGGAGCCGACCTCGATGCCTTCGAAGAACGTCTCGTCGAGCTTCTGCTCCAGCAACGCTCAGTGCGGAAGACTCTCGTATAGAACGGAGAGATCCAGCGTGGGACCGGAGACGAGCTTCACGACGCCTTCCCTCACGTCGAGATACTCCCAGCTTTCTCCCGTGCGGCGACGGTAGATCTCGACGCGCGCGTCCTGGCTGACCAGGACATACTCCTGCAGCGACGGGATGAGTTGATAGTCTCGCCACTTGCCTCCCCGATCGACTTCTTCGGTCGACGGGGAGAGGACTTCGATGAGCAACGTGGGATTGGTGATGGTCGTGCCGCTGCGGTCGTCGGCATCGAGCTCGATCGCTCCGCACACCATCGAGACGTCCGGATAAGTAGCTCTGCCGGTAGTGAGAACGCGGATCCGCATATCCGACTGGAAAGCGGTGCATCCAGGAGGGCGAGTGTTCACTCGAGGGCCGCACTGATCCTCGACGCGAGGGCGCTGTGATCCACCCGCCATTGCGAAGATCTCCCCGGCGTCGAACTCATGCTTCCGGTCGCTGTCGCGCTCGTATGCGAGGTATTCCTCGTATGTGTAATGGTGGCGTGCGTGAGGCAGAGGCGAGGTCTCCTGTGCTCAGGATAATCGAGCGCCGGTTGACTTATTAATCCGATTGCCGGAGGTTCGAGCCGGAGTCGAGACAGAACCCCTTGGCCGCCCTCTCGCCGCGTTTTGCAGGGAGAGGCAACTCACACGTATGCCGCCGCCACCTTCCAGCAAACGAGACTCAGCACGTGCTCTCCGCGGGAACGCCGAAACTGTTCGTCAATAAAGCCAACCGCCCCGTCAATAAAGCGCTGCTGGTGCAGGAAATTTTTCGAACCGCGCTCGTTCCGTCCGGCCTTAGACATCGTTTTCTTCGACCGTCTGACGACGAGGATCGGGATGAGTTGGGAGCCTGCCGTAACCGGCTCCCAACTCCTGGTACTGTCCCGGATACGCTGAACTAGACCTTGAACGTGCAGCCGGCAACGCTCATCTGGCCTTCGACCACGGTCTTCCACTGACCGTTCCAGGTGCCACCGTACGAGGCGCACGCGATCGGGGCCTTGTGCTTGGCGTCATCGTTGTTGAAGATCGGGCCTGCCGGAACGTCGATGGTGAAGGTCGACGACCCGCTGCCTCCGACCGTGAACGTGCAGCCGCAGACGCTCATCTCGTTGGGTACGACCGTCTTCCACTGGCCGTCCCACGTTCCGAGGTGCGCCGCGCAGGCGATGGGACACTTCACCTTGGCGTCGTCGTTGTTCGAGATGGGGCCGACAGGGATGTCGATTGTGAACTTGGACATGGTGTTCTCCTTTGTTGTGATGGTTGGTTACTGGGTTTCGCCTCCGCGCGTCCGACGGCCGGCCGTCGTGCGCACTTGTGACGCATACAAGACGGCGGATTCGCGTTTTGTGAACGGAGCCGGGCGCTCGCCCGCTAACCGACAGTTTCCGTCGACGTGTCTTTCCCCAGGCGCGAGACCTCGACGACGACCTCGCCAATGGTGATGCGGCAGACGTCGAACAAATCGACCGGGGCGTCGATACGGGTCGTCCCGACGAACGTGCCGTTCTTGCTGCCGAGGTCCGTCAGACGAAGCTCGTGGCGGGATACGGTCAGTTGGGCGTGCTCGCGCGAAACGGAAGGAGCATCGATGACGACCGCGCAGCCGGGGGCTCGTCCGATCTTGTAGTTTCCGGCTGGCAGGCGGACCGCTCCGTCCAGCCAACGCAACGACACAAGCGCGGTGGGTGCGGTTCCCTCATCGATCTGCACACTGCCGGCGAACGCGTATCCGTACCCATAGGCGGTGCGGATGGCATCGGCACGCCCTCCCCGCTGCTCGAGCGCGGTACGGATCTCGAGCACCAGCGTCTTCAAGTTCGCTTCCTCGACGATTCCGCCCGACCAGACATGGTCCAGCAGTTCACGCTTACTCACCGCTTTCGGGTACTGGCGAAGGAGAAACTCCAGCAGGCGAAACGCGCGCGGGGTGAGATGAACCGGGTCCTCGCCGCGGCTAAGCAGCATCTGTTCGGAATCGAGGCAGAAACGGTCGAAGCAGAAGCGTGGCATGCAATACCACCAGATTCCTACCAGTCACTTACGACTTCTCGGCCTGGAAGAGCGACATTACACATCGAAAGCAATCAGGAAGATCACATTCTAAGAGCAGGACGATCTCATGCACGCGAAACCAGCCACACGATGGCAAGACGACGAGGGTAGGGATTCGGCGATCCCCAGACTCTCCAATAGGAGAGATAGTTCTCGTGGTCCCGCGTCGTCGCACTCGGTCGTGGCGTTTCCGCGGCGCGGCCGCGGCATTCTGATGATCGGAAGTCTCATCGGTGGGCACATACGCGTCCTCGGCGTACTCGGCCAGGGCGGGATGGGAGAGGTGTACGCGGGCGTTGACGAGCGGCTCGGCCGGAACGTAGCGGTCAAGGCGATCCGTGCTGACCGCCGCGAGGGTGCGCGGGAGCGCTTTCTCCGAGAGGCTCGCGCTCTCTCAGCCCTCGATCATCCAAACATCTGCCGCATCTTCGAATACGTCGAGTCGCCGGAAGGTGATTTCCTGGTACTCGAGCTGATTGAGGGCGTAACGCTGGCGCGGGCTATCGAGCGTGGCATGAGCCAGCCGAGGAAGTTGCGGGCCGCCGCCGAGATCCTGGCCGCTCTCGTCGCCGCGCACAAGAAGGGCATCGTCCATCGCGATCTGAAACCCGACAACGTGATGATCACGCCGGATGGCACCGCCAAGGTTCTCGACTTCGGGATCGCGCACCTGGAGACGTTCGAGGACGAAGAGAGTCTGGCGAACGGAGATCCAGAAGGGCGCGTGGAGGATGAGGCGACTCTCATCTATCCGATCGCCGGTGTTCCCGCACCTCGGCGCCGTTCGCGTTCGATCATTGCCGGAACACCGCTCTATATGAGTCCGGAGCAGGCCGTCGGAGGCGACATCACGCCCGCCAGCGATCTCTACTCGTTCGGACTCCTGCTGCAAACGCTTCTCACCGAGAAACCGCCGCATGACGTGACTCTCGCCCGCGAAGAGCTGCTGCAAGGAACGGCACGAGGCGAGAGTCTTCCCATGACCGGCCAGCCGAGGGACCTCACGGCCCTTGTGGTGGCGCTCAAGGATCTAACGCCGGCAAACCGGCCGACGGCGGCGGAGGCGCTTGCCACCATCGAGAGAATCATGGACACGCCGAAGCGGCGCGTTCGCATCGCGGCCGCGGCTCTGGCGATTGCGCTGCTCCTCGGCGGCACGGCAAAGTACGCGTTCGACGTTACGGCGGCGCGAAACGAAGCGGAGCGGCGGCGTGGTCAGGCGGAGGAACTGGTCCGTTTCATGGTCGGCGATCTTCGGCGCAAGCTCGAGCCCCTCGGCCGTCTCGACGTTCTCGATGGCGCCGCCTCCCGTGCCCTCGCCTACTTCGCATCGCTCCGTCCCGAGGAGATGACGGGCCAGGATCTGAACGACAACTCCCTTGCACTCGCCCAACTGGGACAGGCGCGCGATAAGGAGGGAAAGCTGCCGCAGGCCATCGAACTGTTCCGGCAGTCGGTTCGCTTCGGCGCCGCCGCCGCCAATCGCGATCCCTCTCGCGAGGAATGGCAGTTGACGCTCTCCAACGCGTACTTCTTCCAGGGAGACGCGCTGCGCCGCAAGGGTGACGCGCCAGGGACGCTCGAGAACTTCCAAGCCTACTTCGCCATCTCGCAACGTCTGGCACAGCGTCATCCGAACGATCTGAAATATCAAGCGGAAGTGAGCTATGCACATGGGAACCTCGGCGCGGCCTACGAACTCGCCGGAGATCTGCCGCGCGCATTGTCCGAGTATCGAATCGCCGTCGATCTCGATCGCGACCGTTTGCGCCACGCCCCCGATGACGAGCAATGGCAAGCCGACGTTGCCAACTCTTCCAATCGCCTCGGTGTGGTCCTGCAGAACAGGGGTGATTTCACCGGTGCGCGGAGCGCGTTCGATGAAGACCTCCAGATGCGCCGGCGGTTGTTGCAGAAATCCCCGGACGACGCCCGCCGGAAGCGGCGATTGGCCGTCAGCCTCGCATACGCAGGCGCGCTTCACCAGGCCACCGGCGATGCCGTGCAGGCCCTAGCCTGCTATCGCGAAGAGGCGACACTGACCGCGATGCTCGCCGCGGGCGATCCTTCCAATGCCGACGCAAGACGAAACCGCGATGTCGCGCGGATGCGTCTCGCCTCCATCTCTGATCCTGCCGAAGGACTTCCGCTGGCCGAGGGAGCCTCGAAGGATCTGCGCGAGCTGGTGCGAGCCGACGCGCGCTCGACATGGCGGCGCGACCTCGCGGCCGCTCTCGCGCGGCTCACAACGATCCGGTTGCGGCTGGGCGATCTGCCGGGCGCGCGAAGCACGTCTGATGATGCGCTCCGGTTGAGTGAAGGCCTTGTCGCCGAGCGGCCGAAGGACGCGGCGTGTATCCGCATCCTCTGCGAAGCGCTCGTCACCGCCGCCGCGATCGACGAGAGAGACGGCCGCCTGCCGCTGGCGGTGCAACGGAGGACGCGCGCGGCCGCCGTCGCCAACGCCGCGGCGCAGGATCCTTCCGTCGCAGCGGCTCGCGTTCGAGCTTTGTTCGCACTAGGCCGCCAGGACGAGGCCGCACCCCTGGTGCAGAGACTCCTCGCCGGAGGCTACCGCGAAGCGGAATTCGTCGCGCTGACCTCCACCCTTTTCCCACCCCATTCCCCGCCTGGCAAACCCTCGCCGTAATCGAGACGCATCCAAAACGGTTGCCCTTCTCCGGGGTCGCACACCCCGGCCTTATCAACTGCTGTACTCACGCAAAGAAAGGAAACGACCATGTCCGTTCAACCCCTCCTGCAGGCCTCCGATCCATGTGTCATGCTTCAAGCCAGCCCGCCAAAAAACGTTACGGTCACCGCCAATGGAACCAACATCGGTATTTCCGAAAACCCGGTCTCGGTTCCGTGGCTCTACGCCGGAACGATCGTCTTTACGCTCTCTGGTACGGACACGTTTCAAGACCCCGGCATCACGTTCACTACTCCTGACTCGCCATTTATCGTCAGTCTCACTGATGAAAAACACTGCGTCGTCACGGCCGTGAACGACAACCCGGCGCTGACCATCCTGAACTTCCCAAACGGGTTTCAATACACTCTGAACCTCCTGTCAGGGAACAAACTGATGGGTTTCGACCCCACGGTGGAGAACGATTCGCCTCCTCCGCCGCCGATCGAGGATTGACTTCCCGTCGGAACCACAATCGCCCCGAGGCGCGCCGGCCGTCCGGCGTGCCTCAACACTCCGGAGAAATCTGCTCATGTACTTCCCTGACACGCATTCCACCCGCCCGGGCCGCTTCCACCCTTCACCTCACGAGCGTAAGGAAGATGACGCGCGCGACCTCGAGCTTCTGCAGGCGCTGCAAGCAGGGCAGGAACAGGCCTTCTGGACGCTTTGGATCAAGCACTCCAGGCGACTTCTCGCTGTTTGTCTTCGCGAGATGAACGGAAATCGCGTCGATGCCGAAGACGCGTTGCAGGAGGCGATGCTGCGAGCCTTCGAAAAGCTTCCGCATTTCGCGGCCGGGATCACCACTCCCGCATCGTGGCTGATCCGCATGACCTCCAATGTCTGCAAGGACGTCTATCGCGATCGTGCACGTCGTGCGCGGACGGTGGAGCGGATGGAGGTCCTGCAGAGCGAACGCGTGCAACTGCCCGAGGTACAACAAGTCGATCGCGGCTCTGACGACTACGATCCCGTCGCCCTTGCCGCGCTCCTCCCCGATCGCCTGCGCGACGTCTTCGTCCTGCGAGTTCTTCAGCACGCGTCGTATCGCGACATCGCCGCCCGCCTCGGATTGACCTGCGTCACCGTCCGCAAACGCGTGCAACTATCGCGAGCAGCACTACGCGCCTGGCGTAACGGCAATGCCGCGTAGTTCGCGCGCGAGCCGCGGTTTTCATCCCTGGAGGTAGGGAACTGCCGCCGTCAGCACTCTCCTAACAGGAGCTTCCGTCCTGCTTCGAGAGGAGAGAGCAAATGACCAAGAAGAAAGACTTTGGCCCCATCGTCGGCTCATGGCAGATGATCGAGGCGTGGGACATGAACGATCCGGGGAAGCCGGGGAAGTCGTATCCGTGGGGGAATCCGCCGCTGGGGTACTGGGTGTATGACTCGGCGGGGAACGTATCGGTGCAGATCTCGATCAATCCGCCGCTGCCGATCGTCGACGCGGCGTGGTGGACCATGGGCAAGACGGCGAACGACGACATGCTGGCCTCGTTCAACAACTACATGGCCTACTTCGGCACGTATACCGTCGACTACGAGAGCGGCATCGTCACCGCCAACGTCATCACGGACGTGCTGCGGCAATACACCGGGACGGCGCAGCCGCGTCCGTTCAAGATCGTGCGGGACGAGCTGTTGATCGGCGACGGCAAGACGTATCTCCGGCGGTTCAAGCGCGTCGCATGAGAGCTGATGCAGGTGGGACCGGTGGTCGGGGCTGCCGGTCCTCCCTGCACGCCAATTCATCAGTGTAGTGGTGGCGTGCGTGAGGCAGAGGTGAGGTCGTCGCGTGCTCAGGATAATCGAACGCCGGTTGACTTCTTGTGAATACCACCAGACCGCTACCAATCACTTACGCCTTTTGCCGCTCGAAGAACGATGTTGCTCAACGAAGTCCAATGAACGCGCAACCGAATCAGCGCCCGACATATGCAGGTAGGGATTTTGCCCGGCGGCGACTCTCCTTAGTGAGAGGTCGGCTTCGTCCGGTAGCACTTCCGCGACGTTCGAGCCGCGTTCTGATGATCGGCAGCCTGATCGGCGGTCACATTCGAATTCTCAGCGCCCTCGGACAGGGCGGCATGGGTGACGTGTATGCCGGAATGGACGAGCGGCTCGGCCGCCGTGTAGCAGTCAAGACGATCCGGGCCGACCACAGCCCGAACGCGCGGGAGCGATTCCTGCGTGAGGCCCGCGCGCTTTCGGCACTCGATCATCCGAACATCTGCCGCATCTTCGAGTACATCGAGTCTCCCGACGGCGACTTTCTCGTCCTCGAATTGATCGACGGCATCACACTCGGCCGCGCCATTGAGCAAGGCATGAGCTACGCCCGCAAACTGCGGGTGGCCGAGGAAATCCTCGAGGCACTCGTCGCCGCTCATCGCAAGGGGATCGTTCACCGCGACCTCAAGCCCGACAACGTGATGATCGCGACGGACGACACCGTAAAGGTGCTCGACTTCGCGCCGAGCGTGAGAGGGCCAGGACGAGATCGCGCTTTTTCGACCCCACCGTGCAGAACGACCCGCCCGGTTAAGCGACGCTTCATTGCGCATTCGGACAACGCACAACCCATCTCAATAAGGAGAAACGACCATGCCTTGGATTGAAACGCCAAACGTTGCGCAGTATGAGGGGTCTGACTGGGCAAACTTTGTCAGAACGGTACCCAACTGTACGGCCGCCATCGCCAAACGGTTGGCTTTGCAGGATCCTTCAGTTAGTTACTTTTTCTTCTGCAGGGAGCCGATGATTCTGACCAATGGGCGCAGCTTCAGCCCCGGTGACGCCGTCTTTTTCAACGGCACGCAGAAACCGTGGTTCGGCTCTGCCCCGCAGTGTGACAGCTACCAGCGTTTGTGCGTGACCGTTGGTTACGTCGGCGCAACCGCGAGCGACGTAAGTGCTGCTTCGGCCCTGACCTACAATAACAAACCCGCACTCGACGTCATCATCTTCACGGCCAACCTGAACCTGCAGAGCACGGGAACGCCTGATGGAACTTGGTGGATGGATCCAAGCGCGCCGGGACCGACCATGTGGCGTGCCAATCCCGATTTGAAGGCGCTTCTCGAGTCGGACGCAGTACAGGCGGCTCAGGACAAGGGAATTGCCGTTGTTCTCTGTGGACTGAATAACCACGACACATCTGGCTGGTCTGAGTTTGCGACCGACACCGATGCCGGGCAGTTCGCTGCACAGTGCGCGCACGTCCTCGAGCAGTACGGGCTGGACGGAATCGACATCGATGACGAGTATTCAGCCGGCCAGCCGATCCAGGACTCATTGGCGATGGTCAGCTACTTCGTGCGCAAAGCCATCGGCGGCGCTTCGTTCTCGAAGGCGCTATTTACCGATGTGCAGTACTTCTCACCCAAGTACAACGGAACGACACTCGGAGAGAACCTGACGTGGGGGTGGACAATGTCGTATTGGGCCTCCCCCAGCCAGCAATTGGCGCCTTACGATGGGCTGATGGCGAACGATCACTTGCTGTGCGGGTTCAAAGCCGGTTCCGATTTTTATCAGCCAACGCAAGATGACATCACCTGGATGCGTGACAAGGGCTACGCCGGCGTCATGGTCTACCAGCCGGCCGGCGATGGAGTTGCGCTCCTGAATACATTGCTGTCGTACTGGGCCTCTGCCGTAGTGCCTCCTGCCACACAGTAGGTGGAGGGCCTGGACGGTATTGCAACATTCCGGCTTACGGACTGGCCGGATCGAAAACCTTGAAGGTGCGAGTTGCCTTGGCGGCGGCTCGCACCTTCTTCGAGGAAAGATCGTACCGCTGGCAGTCCGAGGCGATCACTCAGGCGATGGGACGCTTCCGCTTCGCGTTGTCGTTCCAGATGGACCGACAGCCGTCGTGCGCTCTTGTGACGCAGACAACACGGCGGATTCGGCTTTGTGAACGCGCGCCGGGCACTCACTAACCGACGGTTTCCGTCGACGTGTCTTTCCCGAGGCGCGAGAGTTAGACGACGACCTCGCCAATGGTGATGCGGCAGACATCGAACAAATCGACCTGGGAGTCGATTCGGGTCGTCTCGAAGAACGTGCCGTTCTTGCTGGCGAGGTCTTTGAGTCGAAGCTCGTAGCGGGATACGGTCAGCTGGGCGTGCTCGCGCGAAACGGAAGGAGCATCGATGACGACCGCACAGCCGGGGGCGCGTCCGATGTTGTGGATTCCGGCAGGAAGGCGGACCTCTCCCCCCGGCCACCTCAACGTAACCGGTAGGGTGGAGGCGATCCCCTCATCGATCCGCACACTGCCGGCGAAGGCGTATCCGTACCCAAAGGCGGTACGGATGGCGTCGCCACGGCCGCCCCGTTGCGCGAGCGCGGTGCGGATCTCGAGCACCAGCGTCTTCAGGTTCGCCTCCTCGACGATTCCGCCCGACCAGACATGGTCCAGCAGTTCACGTTTGCTCACCGCTTTCGGGTACTGGCCCAGCAGAAACTCCAGCAGGCGAAAGGCGCGGGATGTGAGATGCACCGGCTCATCGCCGCGGCTAAGCAGCTTCTGTTCGGAATCGAGGCAGAAACGTTCAAAGTAGAAGCGGGGCATGGAATCCCACCAGATTTCTACCGGTCACTTACGCCGCCATGAGCGGCACACCGCGCTTGGCGTAACGGAATGCCGCGTATTCCCAATCCCGCCGAACTTCCCCTCACCGCGCCCTGTACTTTCCGAATGCGGGCTTTGCCACACGGCCGTCATGGGCCATTCGGGAAAGGTGAGTGCGGATGGCGGAGTGGCCGCGGCGGCCGGTCATCTGGAGCAGGCCGGCGATCTCCAGGGCGGTGAATACCCTTCCGGGGCTCTGGTTGATGACGTGGAGGATCGCCGCGCTGAGAGCCATCGGTTCGCTCTGCGCCGGCTGGACGGCGGTGGGGAGGTCGGCCGGTGAGACGGCGCCGATCGCGGCAAGGGCGATCTGTTTCATGCGCTCGGCGATCTGTCCCTCGATCCTCACACGCTCGCCGTCGAGCTGAGCGAGGCGATGACGGAGCTGTGTCACCTCGCGCGCGAGGATCACTACCCGATCAAGCCCGTCTGCCGTACTCATCGCGTTAGTATGACACAGTCGTTCCTTAGGATGACCGACTGGATCGCTCGAATGACAGAGTCATACGGATGATTGAAACACATGTTCCTTCGCATGACACACCGTTTGGCTTGTATGAATCACTCGTTCATTCACGTGATACACTCGCCGATTCACATGAGGCACTGTTTCATTTCCATGACACAGCCTTTCATTCTCATGAAGCACTTTATCAATCGAATGACACACCAGTTCATTCATGTGAAGCACTCCTTCAACCGCATGAAACAGTGTATCGTTCGCATGTAACAGTGTTTCTTTCGAATGAATCACTTCTACGTTCGTTTGACACAGTTTCTTCTTCGCGTGACGCAGTCGGCTGTTTGCGCGATGGCTGATCCGATGATTCAGCCTCCAATCGCGCGCACGAACATGTAGGCGCCGAGCGCAAGGATGAGCACTCCAACGCCCGGCGAAACACGTTCTCAGGGATGAGCCGGAGAAGTTTCACCCCTACGAACGTTCCGGCCAGCACACCGGCCGTCGCGAGGATCATCGGCATCCACGCGGCGGCCATCTCGTGGTGTTGCCTGGCGATGTAGACAGGCATCCGCGCTCCATCGACGACGAGAGCGATCGCCGTCGCCGTGGCGACAAACGATTCCTTTTCGATATCGAAGCCGAGGAGCGCGGCCGAACGGATCCCGCCCTGATTGCCGACCAGGCCGGAGAGTCCGCCGGCAAACCCTATCGAAATTTCCGCACCAGCCGCTCCAGCGGCGACCGCCGAGATTCCATCACCAAGCGCGCCGCCGGAATCGTCGTGGCCGCGCCGACGAGCGCAAGCGTCAGCCCGGCATTGCGCCTCGTACGTTTGTTCAGCCCCCGACTGGCAAGCAGAGCAACGCCCGCTCCCATCATCGCCCGGGTGCTCACGATGAAGAAAAGCTTTGGCAGAGTCAGAGATCGTCGGTTCATGATGGTGTTCTCCTGGAGATTTGCCTGCAATTCGCATGACGAATCGCTACGGGCCGAGCACGGCAGCGTAGAGCCGGCGATAGCGCTCTCCGCCGACGCGACACTCCCGGGTTACCGCACCGCCAATGTCGACGTCTCGGTGGCACCAGAAGAAGATAAGCAGGTCAGTGCCATTGAGCTCGTCCCAGGAGACGCGATCCATGGCCACGTACGCGATGCTTCATCGGGGGCGTCTATAACCGGCGCCCTCGTGAAAATCATCGATCCACTCGGTGCTGGTGAGGCCACGAGCGACGACGCCGGTGCGTTCTCACTGACGGCAGACGCGACGGCGGCGATGACACTCGAGGCCAGCGCCTCCGGCTTCGCCACGGTTCGGCAGATCCGAACCGGACTCTCGTCAACGGCCGACGATCTCATCATTGATCTGCCTCGGCCCGGCAGGCTGGAAGTCGTCGTGTGGGATGAAGAGGCAGACCAGGCCTGCACCGGTTGCACAGTGCACACGAGATTGAATGGCGCGATGCGGAGCGAACAAACGGACGCTGCCGGTTTGGCCGTGTTCAGCGACGCTGCCCCTGGCGAATACCAGGTAACGCGTGAGTTTGCACGCGCGGGCGCCTCATCCGTCCACGTTTCCGGCGGCGGCGTGTGGCGCTCGGCCGTGGTGAAGTCAGGGGAAACGACAAGGGTGCGGATCGGCGAACCCGCCACGCCCATCACCGTGACGCTAACACCACCCGTGCCGCCGTCGTGGCGGTTACGAGCGGTCTGCCCCCCGCTCGTCAGCTACGCCAACGCGGATGCCGCCGGAGCGTACGTCGTGCGCAAGCGCGACAGCGCATGCAGGATCTCACTGGTCGATGAAACACGCGCGACGTACATCGGAACCATTCCGGAGGAATTCCACGAGTCGAGTTTCGCCATTCCGCTTGCGTCGGGAGTCGTGACGGCGACATTCACCGACAGCCATGGGCCCCTCGCCGGAGCCAATGTGCAACTCACGTCAGCGACAGGCCAGATCGCGGCCACGGCAATCACCATGTCGAACGGCTCCGTCGAGATCCCGTTCGTAAGCCCTGGAACCTATCTGATTGCATCGCCCGGAATCGGGGAAAGCCGCACCATCTCCGTCGCAGCGGGTGGTAGAACCAACGCCGGCACGATTTCGGTCGCCAGACCGTAGAAAACGGGAGTCGGGGGTCGGGAGTCGGGGGTCGGAGATGTAACGCCTTTGACTCCGACCCCCGACCCCCGACCCCCGACTCCCCCCGGTTCCTCCAAATATCCGCGCTCCAAATTCGCTTGGTTGGAGATCTAAGGCATCATGCCCGCGACGATTCAACCAACCGGACGTTTATGTTCAATGGTTTAGATCGATTTCTGCAACGGCACCCCTGTTGAATCGCCTAAACGCGCGTCACGTCCGTCTTTTCTCTCATGCGCCGATCCCTTCTCGCGAACCTCGTGATCCTCGCCGTGACGGTGGCGATAGTGGCAGGCGCATTCGCGTCCTTCCAGCGCAAGCGCTCCTCCTTCGAGCGGATCGATTTCACCTTCACGCGCGACAACGGCGTCGTCGTCGTCAAAACGGTTGACTCCGGCAGCGGCGCGGAAGCGAGCGGCCTCCGTCCCGGCGACCAGATCTGGCTCATCGGCGATACGCCGTCGAACGAGATCGAGGGCCTGCAGAAAACCCTCCGGCGGATCGGCCAAAAGGTGCCGCTCATCGTCGCGCGTCAGGTTGGAACTGAGACGAAGACGGTCCGCCTGAACTACCTCGTCCCTGAGCTGAAGATCGACTACGCCTACCTCATCCTCAGCTTCATCGGCTTCCTCTACCTGGCCATCGGTCTCTTCACGCTTTTCCGCGGCGGGCGGACCGAATCGACGCTCTTTTTCTTCGTCACCCTGTTGTCGTTCATCGTCTACGTCTACACGCCGGCGGGCGACATTGATGCGACGTACAAGATCCTGCAGCTCATCGAAGAATTCGCCACGATCCTGCTCCCGCCGCTGACGCTCAACTTCTTCCTCGTCTTCCCCCGGCCCATTGTCCGCTACCAGCGTCTCATCGCGGCGATGTACATCCCGCCGGCGCTTCTGGCGGCGTGGGATTTCGACCTCCTCGTGCTCGGCAACCGTCTGGCCATCGCGCCGGGGTACCGCTCACTCTTGCTCATCCAGCATTGGGAGCTGGTCCACTTCGCCATCTACTTCACCCTGGCCATCGTGGCGCTGGCGTACACCTACCGCATGGCCGCGGCGGTCGGGAAGAAGCAGATCAAGTGGATTTACCTCGGCATGGCGCTCGGCTTTCTGCCGTTCCTGCTGGTCTACCTCGTGCCGTACCTCGTCATCGGCTCGGTGAAACCGATCTATTCGACGATCTCCATCCTGCCGCTGGCGCTGATCCCGCTCGCCTTCGCCGTCTCGATTCTCAAGTACAAGCTGTGGGACGTCGAAGTGGTCATCAAGGAGATCCTGGCCTACTCGGTGACCTTCATCTTCGGCATGATCGCCTTCTCGACGGTCAATCTGATCCTGTCGCACGTGATCGAAGAGCGGTCGGCGCTGGAGCGGAATTTCCTCGCTTTCACCTCCGGGCTGCTGATCGCCGGTGTGCTGATCCCGGTCAAGGGACGGATCGAGTCGGTCATCGAGATGTTCGTCTACCGCGACAGCTACAAGCACCGGCGCGCTATCGCCGAGTTCGCGCAGGAGCTGGCGACCTTCCATGACGTCCACGAGCTGATCTCGATGATGCGCGAGCGTCTTCGCGACGCGCTCGGCCTTCAGAAGATGAACCTCTTCACGCGCGAAGGTCCTTCGCTCGTGATCTACGACGCCGAGGCCGACATCCCGCGCCGCTCGACGATCATCGAATTCGGCGCCATGCCCTCGGAGGGGCCGCTGATCCTCACCGATCCGCGGCTGCCGGAGGGAAGCGAGCTGCCGTGGCAGTTGCTGCGCGCCGGGTATCGCTATCTCTTCCCGCTGCGGAACCGCGGCGAGCTGCAAGGGCTCCTGCTCCTCGGCACGAAGCGCAACGAAGAGCCGCTCTCGCGCGACGACCTTCACCTCGTCGAGTCGCTCTGCGCGCCGGTGGCCCTGGCCATCGAGAACTCTCGTCTCTACGGAAGGCTGCGCCGGCAACTCGAAGAGATCCGCGCGCTCAAGGAGTACAACGAGAACATCATCGAGTCGTCGTCGTCAGCGATCGCCGTGGTTTCGTTCGACGGCACGGTCCTGACGGCGAATCACGCGTTCTGGGAGCTCCTCGGCGGTGTGGTGCCCGGTGAACTCATCGACGAACCGATTGCCACGCTCTTTCCTCCCTACGACGAGATGCGGCGCACGAAGGCGCGCTCGATCACCACGACTTTCATCAACCGCAATGGTGAGGAGAAGGAAGTCACCATCACCGCCAGTCCGCTGAACGCCGAAGAGCCCGACGGTGCGCGCGTGCTCGTCATCGGCGACATCACCGAGCGCGTGCGCCTCGAGCGCGAGCTGCAGGACAAAGAGCGCCTGGCCTCGCTCGGACTCCTGGCCGCCGGCGTCGCTCACGAAGTCAACACGCCTCTTACCGGCATTTCGTCATACGCGCAACTCCTGCTGGCCGACACGCAGCCGGACGATCCGCGCTACCGGCTGCTCAAGAAGATGGAGGCGCAGTCGTTCCGCGCGTCGCACCTCGTCAACAATCTGCTCGACCTCATCGCCAACCGTCCGCGGTCGCGCGAGATGGTCAACATCCCCGCGCTCATCGCCGCGACGGTGACATTGCACGAGGATCTCTTCACGCCGAGAAACATCCAGGTGCACGTCGGTCCCGTCTCAGACACGGACGTGCAAGGGAACTTCCACGACCTGCAGCAGGTTCTGACGAACATCCTTCTCAACGCCCGCGATGCGGTCGCCGATGGCGGCAACATCTGGATCTCCGCCGAGGAGAACGGTTCGAAGATCTCGATCCGCATCAAGGACGACGGCAAGGGAATCGCGGCAGACATGATCGGCAAAATCTTCGAACCTCTCGTCACCACCAGACGCGGCCAAGGTGGCACCGGCCTCGGCCTGGCCATCACACGGCGTATCCTGCACGCCTCGGACGGCGACGTGACGGTCGAGAGCACGCCCGGCCAGGGAGCCGAGTTCACCATTACGTTGCCAAAGACAAGTAGTGGATTAGTAGATCAGTCGATTGGTCGGTCAGATTCAGACCAACCTGCCGATCCACTAATCCACTGATCCACTATTCACTGATCGACTGCACATGCGCATCCTGATCGTAGACGATGAAGAAGTCCTTCGCGACGTGCTCGACGCCGTCCTGCGGCGCGAAGGTTTCGAGGTGGCCATGGCCGCCAGCGGCGAGGAAGCGCTCTCGGTCCTCGACGAGGACGACAGCATCGACCTCGTCATTCTCGACATCATGCTGCCGGGCATCAGCGGCATCGACACCCTGCGAGCGATCCGCATCTCCAACCCGTCGCTGCCGGTCATCATCATCACCGCCTTCTCCTCGATCGACGGCGCCATCGAGGCGATGAAGCACGGCGCATTTCACTACATCCCCAAGCCGTTCAAGAACGAGGAAGTCATCCTTACGGTCAACAAGGCGCTGGAACAGAAGCGCCTCTCACGCGAGAACGAGCGCCTCAAGGAAGAGCTGTCCGAGAAGTACGCCTACGCGAACATCATCGGCAAGTCGGAGCCGATGCGGAAGGTGTACGACCTGATCCGCCTGGCGGCGCCGTCACGCTCGAACATCCTCGTTGCCGGCGAGTCGGGCACGGGCAAGGAACTGGTGGCCAAGGCCATCCACCACGCCAGCCCCCGCGCACGCAATGCCTTCGTCACCGTCAACTCCGGATCGCTGCCGCCGGAGCTCCTGGAGTCGTCACTCTTCGGCCACATGAAGGGCTCCTTCACCGGCGCTATCGCCACGAAACGCGGCCTCTTCGAAGTCGCCGACGGCGGCTCGATCTTCCTCGACGAGATCGGCAACATCAATCTCGAGACGCAGGCCAAGCTTCTCCGCGTGATTCAGGAAAAGGAGTTCATGCGCCTCGGATCGGTCGACACGATCAAGGTCGACGTCCGCATCATCGCCGCCACGAACGCCGACCTGTCGAAGCTGATGGCGGAGAACCGTTTCCGCGAGGATCTCTTCTATCGCCTCAACGTCATCAACATCGCCCTTCCTCCGCTGCGCCGCCGGCGCGAAGACATCCCGCTCCTGGTCGCGCACTTCCTCGATAAATACGCCGAGGAGAACAAGAGGAAGGTGAGAGAAGTGACGCCGGACGCCATGCGCATCCTCCTCGACCACGCCTGGCCCGGCAACGTCCGCGAGCTGGAGAACACGATCGAGCGTGCCACCGTCCTCTGCACCGGCGACCGTATCGGCGTCGATCTCCTGCCCGACTACCTCCGCTTCCCGCAAAAGACCGACCAGCCGGCGATGATCGTCCCGTCGGAAGGTCTCTCGCTCAAGGACGCCGTCTCCCGCTACGAGCGCGGCATGATCCTGCAATCGCTGGAGATGGCCAACGGCGTCCAGAAGAAAGCCGCCGAACTGCTGCAGCTCAAGCCCTCGACGTTGAACGAGATGATGAAACGGCTGGGGATCCACGCGAAGTCGAACGCCGCGGTGGAGGAAGAGGTGGGGGTGGAGTGAAAGGATGAAGAGTGAAGGATGAAGGATGAAGGGTTCTCAGCGCATCCTTCATCCCTCATCCTTTATCCTTCATCCTTGACCCCTCACTTCGCTCTTCCCTTTTCCCTTTTCACTCTGCACACTTCACCCTTCTTATGAGACGACTTTCTCTCTGTGTTTTCGTTCTTCTCTTCGCCGCGGCGTCGCAGGCCCAGAATGCCGTTCCGACGCCTGACGAATTCCTCGGGTACACGCTCGGCGACCGCTTCACGCCGCACGCGCGCATCCTCGACTACTTCCATCTGCTGACGACGCGGTCGAATCTGATCACGATGCAGCAGTTCGGCGAAACCTACGAGCATCGTCCGCTGATGCTGGCGATCATCACCTCGCCGAAAAACCGCGCCGCGCTCGACACGATCCGCGCCAATGTGGCCGCCCTCACCGACCCGAATGCCACCTCACCGGCGCGGGCGAATGAGATCGCGCACACGACGCCCGCCGTGGCCTGGCTGGCCTTCGGCGTTCACGGCAACGAGTCGTCGTCCGCCGAAGCATCGATGAACGTGGCCAGCACGTTGCTCAACGATCCGCAGTCGGCGGCGTTGCTGGAGAACCTCGTCGTCATCATCGATCCGCTGCTCAATCCGGACGGACGCGAGCGCTATGTGCAGTGGTTCATCCGCACGCGCGGCGAGCAGCCCGATCCGAATCCCGACGCCTACGAGCACAACGAGCCGTGGCCCGGCGGCCGCTTCAATCACTACCTCGTCGACATGAACCGCGACTGGACCTGGACCTCCCAGCGCGAAGTGCTTGCCCGCGTGGCCGAGTACCGCAAATGGAACCCGCAGGTCTTCGTCGATTTCCACGAGATGGGCTACCAGTCGTCCTACTTCTTCCCCCCCGACGCGCGGCCGGTCAACGCCAACCTGCCGAAGGACGTCGACACGTGGCTGGAGAAATTCGGCCGCGCGGACGCCGATGCCTTTACGAAGAAGGGTTGGACCTTCTTCACCGGCGAGGAGTTCGACCTTTTCTATCCCGGCTACGGCGATTCCTGGCCCTCGCTGCACGGCGCGATCGGCATGACCTACGAGGTGGCCGGCAGCGGCCGCGGAGGCTCGGCCATCACCCGCGATGACGGCACGGTCTACACGCTGGCTGACCGCATCGCACGTCACTACACGACCGCGATGGCCACTCTGCGCACCGCTTCGGAGAACCGTGAAGGGCTGCTGCAATATACCTACGAGATGATGCGTAAACAGGTCGCTTCGGGGCAGAACACTTACCTGATCCTGCCGAACGCTCCGAACTTCCGGCCCCTCGTCGAGATGCTGCAACGCCAGCAGATCGCCATGTCGCAACTCGTAGCGCCGGTCACACTGAAAGCGTCGCGCATCGACAGCGACACGACCGATTCGCATCTCTTCCCCGCCGGCACGGTCGTCATCAGCACACGCCAGCCCCTCGGCGGACTGGCCAACACGCTGCTGGAGAGGTCGCCGGTCTTCACGAAGGGCTACGTCGAAGAGCAGCAGAAACGCGCGCACTCCGATGAGCCGGACGAGTTCTACGACCTGACGTCATGGTCGCTGCCACTGGCGATGAATGTCGAAACGTATGTGACGACAGCGCCCGTCGCCGGCGAGCTGCGGCCGTACACCGCCGCCCCGATGCCGGCCTTCCGCCCGGCGCGCTACGGCTACATCATCGACGGCGGCGAGCCGAACGTTTACCGCGCCGCCGGCCGGATGCTCCGCGACGGTCTCCGTTTCAACGTGAGCGACGACGTGGTCACCGTGAACGACCGCAACTTCGCCCGCGGCTCCCTGGTCGTCCTCAAAGGCAATAACAAGCCGGATGTTGACGCGGCCCTGGAGCGCATCGCGCGCGAGACCGCCGTCCCCACGACGCCGATCGACTCCGGCTGGACGGGAGCGACGAGCTTCGGATCGTCGAAGATCCATTTCGTCAAAGATCCGCGCATTGCGCTGGTCGGCGGCCCGCGCGTCAACGCCACGTCGTACGGAATGCTCTGGCACACGATCGACGTCGATACGCCGCTGCCGCATTCGCTCCTTTCGGTCGAATCGCTGCGCAACGTCGATCTCTCCAAGTTCGGCGTGATCATTCTTCCCGACGGCGACTACGGCGACCGTTTCGGCAAGAACGCGGAGAAGCTGAAGGCGTGGCTCAACGGCGGCGGCACGCTCGTCACCGTCAAAGGAGCGAGCACGTTCCTGCGCGAGAAGGATGTCGACATCTCGAAGCTCAAGCCGTGGGAAGCGCCGAAGAAGAAGGACGACGACAAGGACAAGACGCCGGCGACGCCGGAAATGTACAACGACTACCGCGTCCCCGGCGCCACGTTCCGGACCACGATGAACGACCATTCCTACCTCACCTTCGGCGTCCCGCGCAGTCCGAACGTGCTCATCGAAGGCTCGCACGCCTTCCTGCCGGTGAGTCACACCGTCGACAACATCGTGACCATTGAGAAAGAGAAGCCGCTCGTTGCCGGCATCGCCTGGAACGAATCGATCGACCGTCTGAAGGGATCGATCTATCTCGTCAGCGAGCCGTACGGAAAAGGACAGGTCATCACCTTCGCCGACGAGCCCCATTTCCGCCTCTTCTGGCGCGGCACGCTGCCTCTGTTCATGAACGCGGTGCTGTACTCGCCGAGTTTTCCGAGGGAGTAGCAATGCCATCCTGACGGTGACGCGCAGCGGCACCTGTCAGGATCTCCGGTGAGGCCGCACTTGAGTTGGGAGTCCCATCCTGCGGCGGAGCGCGCAGGATCTCCGGTGGCACCGCGCGAACCTGAACAAATCACGCATGTCGTGAAGAACCTCGCGGTGCCACCGAAGATCCTGACAGGCTCGCTTCGCTCACCGTCAGGATGAAGGCAAGTGGACCTCGCGGTGCCACCGGAGATCCTGACAGGCTCGCTTCGCTCACCGTCAG
>JADGNY010000222.1 GCA_017883235.1 Thermoanaerobaculia bacterium
GCGACCGTGTCCTGACACTCACGATCTCACTGCAATCGTCGGCACCCTGTTACTCGTCGAGAGCCTTCTCCCCCAGCGCTTTTCAGCTGGGGGAGAAGGTGCCGAAGGCGGATGAGGGGGCGTTGGTTCTTGGCGAGCAGTGGACTATTTTCATGAACGGGCGTGGGAAACTCATGAAAACACTCAACTTCAGCGCGAGAACCGCCCCCTCATCCGCCTTCGGCACCTTCTCCCCCGCTGAAAAGCGCGGGGGAGAAGGACTCTCGACGAAAGGGCGTTGCAAGTGGTTCGAGGTAACCGGGTGCCGCCGATTCCACTCAGCGCGTGAGAAATGCAGGTTGGAGCGGCGCACCGGCTCGCTCGATTGACGATTGTACGCGCGGTCGCGGCATACTGCGCGGATGCGACGCTTCACCCTCCCGCTCCTGCTCCTCGCGGCGGCCCAGACCGCCCTCGGCGCCTACGCCGACCGCGATCTGATCATCCCCGTCGTCGGCCGCGCCTCGAGCGGTGGGGGCCGCCTCTTCCTGACCGCGCTCTGGGTCACGAATAGCGGCGATATTCCGGCGGCGTTGACGCTGTCGTATCTCGAGAGCGGCCACGCCAATCCATCGCCGAGAAAGACCAGCGTCACGCTCGCGCCACATGAGACGCGCGTCTTCGATCCCCTCGGTCCGCCGATTCTTACGGCTATCAACAGCATCGGCGCTCTGCGCCTCGAGTCGAATACCAACGTCACCGCCTCGGCGCGGATCTACGGCTATTTCATCGCGCAAGGGCCGGGATCCGCGGTCTCGATGGCGCTGACCGCCATCCCCACGCGCCTCGGCATCGGCAACGGACAGTCGGCGGTGATCCAGGGCGACGGCGCCCGCGACGCGGTTTACAAGCTCTACCTCGTGGAGACCGCCGGCGCGGCGCTCTCCGTCGCCGTCTCCATCGAAGACCTGCGCGGCCAGACACTCGGAGAGAAGCGCCTTTTTCTCGACCGATTCGAGCACATCGCCACCGATGCCCGGCAGCTCTTTCCGGCTGTGACTCTCGACCACGCCATGATCCGTATCCGCGGGGTGAACGGCAATGGCCGCGTCATCGTCGCCGGCACGCAAACTGTTCCCGGATCGCAGGACGCCTGCACGTACGAGATGAGTTTCACGCCCGAGCCGCGCACGCGCATCCGCTGGCCCGAGGCCGCGGTCTACGTCGTCGTCGGCATCGTGGTAGCGCTGGCGATCGTGCGGCGGAGACAATAGCGCCCGATGCCGTCCGGTCTCTCTGAATTCGCCGAGGTGGCGATCCCCGTGGCCGTCCACGGCACCTTCACATACGCGATCCCGCCGGAGCTGCGCGATGCCGTGCGCCTCGGCTCGCGCGTCGAGGTGCCGTTCGGCGCGAAACGGAACACGGGGTTCGTCGTCGCGCTCTCCGATCACGCTCCCGAGGGGAGCCGGATCAAACCGATTCGTGGAGTATTGGACGACGATGAGCCGGCGCTGCTCCCGGAGATCATCGATCTCTGCCGCTGGGCCGCCGAGTACTACATCGCACCCCTCGGCGAGATGCTTCGCGTGGCGCTGCCGGCCAACATGTCGGCGCGCGGACGGCGCGAGCTGGTCCTGGTCGCCGACGAGGCGATGATCGCCGCCGCCGTCGGAGCGGAGCAGATCATCGACGGCGACCTTCCGCTGATTGATGAGCTGCGCCGGCGGCCGTTGCCGTTCGCTGCCGCCCTGGAGGCGAGCTCGCGCCCCTCCATCGCCAGGCTTCGCGATGCGGGGCTGATCACCATCGGCGATCGCGTGCAGGATGCGAAAGGGGTTCGCTACGACCGTTTCGTCATCCTGGAAACGCCGCCGGGCGGACTGACGCCGAAGCAGCAGACGGCGGTCGAGCTGCTCTCCGCGCGCGGCGGCGAGATGTCGGTGCGGGCCATGGAGACCGCCGGCGTCAGCGCGGCGGTGCTGGCGGCGCTGGCGAAGAAGAGCATCGTCCGGATCGAGCGCCGCGCCCGCCGGCACACGCTCGACGCCTTCCTGGCCGGGCTCGATCCGACCAGCGTCGGCGAGATCCGTCATTCGGTGGAACAGACCGCCGCCATCGAAACGGTGCGCGCCACGCTGGGAACGTTCGCCCCGTTTTTACTTGAAGGCGTCACCGGAAGCGGCAAGACCGAGGTCTACATCGAACTGATGCGGGACGCGGTGCGGAGAGGGGAGCAGGCGCTGCTCCTCGTTCCGGAGATCTCGCTCACGCCGGTCTTTGCCTCGCGATTGAAGGAACGCTTCGGCGAACGGATCGCCATCCTGCACAGCAGCCTCTCCGCCAGCGAGCGCTTCGATCAATGGTGGCGTGCGCGGCGGGGCGAAGTCGATGTGGCCATCGGTCCCCGCTCGGCGCTCTTCACCCCGTTCCAGCGCCTCGGCCTGCTCGTCGTCGACGAGGAAGGGGACGCCGCGTACAAGCAGGATGAGACGCCGCGCTACAACGCCCGCGACCTGGCCGTGGTCCGCGCGCAGTTCCGCGGCATCCCCATCGTTCTCGGCTCGGCCACGCCGTCGCTGGAGTCGCGCGAGAACGCCGAGCGCGGCAAATACCGGCTGCTGCGGATGATGTCGCGCGTCGAGGAGAGGCCGCTGCCCGTGGCCGAGGTCATCGATCTGCGCAAGGAAAAAGCGGAGAAGGAAGACAAAGGGCTGGTCATGTTCAGCCGGCCATTGAAGGAACGCCTCCATCAGACGTTCGCGGCAGGGGAGCAGGCCATCATCCTCATCAATCGTCGCGGCTATGCGCCGTATCTCTTATGCCGCGAATGTGGTCACGAGTTCCGCTGCCGCGATTGCAGCGTGACCATGACCGTACACCGCCGCGACGGGATGCTGATCTGCCACTACTGCGGCCTGCGCAAGCCGATCCCCCTCCGCTGCCCGCTCTGTAATGGCGAGGTGCTGCAGCCGATCGGCTTCGGGACCGAAAAGGTCGAAGAGCGTTTCCGCCGCGATTTCCCTGACGTCGTCGTCGACGTCCTCGACCGCGATTCGACGCGCAAGAAAGGGGAACTGGTGCGCATCCTCGACCGCTTCCGCACCCAACAGACCCAGGCGCTGATCGGCACGCAGATGCTGAGCAAGGGCCACCATTTCCCCAGCGTGACCCTGACCGCCGTCCTGAACGCCGACTCGATCCTCGGCTACCCCGATTTCCGCGCCGCCGAAAAGACGTTCTACCTATTGACCCAGGTCGCCGGCCGCTCCGGCCGCGGCGAGCTGCGCGGAACGGTGCTGATCCAAAGCGCCTTCCCCGACCACTACGCCATCCAACACGCCCTCCGCCACGATTACGAAGCGTTCTACAAGTCCGAGATCGAGTTCCGCAAGACCTTCCACTACCCGCCGGTGACGTCGATGATCGCCATCGTTTTCCGCGGCGAGCACCTGGCCGATGTCGACCGCGCTGCTATCGAATGCGGGCGTCGCTTGGAGGAGGTTTTGAAACCCCTCCCCGGCACCCGCATCCAAGGCCCTGCCCCCGCCCCGATGTCCCGAATCAAAGGCGTCTACCGCTACCAGATCCTGCTCCGTTCCCCGCACCGCGGCGCGTTACGCAAAGCTGTCGAGGGGGTGATGGTGGGGCGGAAGTGGAGGGGGGTGGAGGTGGGGGTGGATGTGGATCCGATTAATATTCTGTGACACTGCTGTCCAAGATAGTCTGACACCTGCGTTGGCTCGGCTATCGTTAGGGCAGAAGAACAGAGATAGGTGCTACTTGCGTTTACGCCCCTTAAGCACTTGGGCGTTCTTGAAGTTGGTTTCGTAGCCGTGACGCAAAGGGGTTACAGTCCAAAGATCGATTGGTTTAAAGCGCATCATGCCATCGTCTGCGAGTGCGTCGCGGTTGCTTACACCGTTGGTAGTGAGGAGAAACTCCCATAAACAGCCGCCGAATGCGAAGACGTATAACGGATGACCTTCGAATTCCACTTCGAAAGGTGGAGTCACCGATGTATAGACTTGACGGCTATTCGGCATCAATAGAACCGACCCGAGGATGGGATAGTCCATTGGAGAGCGAGCGTCGCCATGTAGCAGCATCTCACGCAGCGAATTCTCGTGTGTTCCTAAGTTTACAGACGCGTATGGATCAAGGGTGCATACTCCGGCCCTAAACAATACGGATAGTAGAAACAACTTGAAACGACGATAGTCCGGAACGTAGATTTGATGGACGCTGCCTCCAAAAGTTCCGGTTGGTGCGCGACCTTCTTCGAACCACATGCGTCGGAAGGGTTGTTCATACTCGTCGTTGACCAGAGCTTCGCAGTTTTTTCCAAGAATCGGGGCACGGAAACCGACTTGAACAGGCGTTGACTTGCCTGTCGAAGCAGTCATCTTCAACGCGCGATTCTTTGTGTCGTATATCGCCGAATGAAGAAATTCCGGGATGACATGAGAATTCCGTATTGGCGGTTCTGCGCCGCAGAGACAGCAAAGCGTGGGTGTGGCAATTCCTGAACTCATGCTCGATCGGCCCAAAATACTAAGACTAAGCCTAAAAGAAGCGAAGACCTCGCCGTTTGTAATGAGGCGTGCAATAGTTATTGATTGTGAATAACAAGCTGGCCTTCAGGCAACCGCCGTTGCGGTGTT
>JADGNY010000046.1 GCA_017883235.1 Thermoanaerobaculia bacterium
GGTTCGCGATCGCCGCCGGCGTTCTTTCCATCGTCTCGGCGCTGACGCCTGAGGCGGCCGATCGGCTGCGCATCGTTCACGGGGTGCTGCCGCCCGGCGTTCCCGCCGCCGCACGCACGCTGGCTCTCGCCCTCGGCTTCGGGATGAATCTTCAGAAGGTCGTCGAAGCGGGACGCACCGGCATCGTCTTCACCGTCATCACCATCACCGGCACTCTGCTCCTCGGCTTCCTGCTCGGCCGGGCCATGGGCATCAACCACACCACCGCGCACCTCATCTCGTCGGGGACAGCCATCTGCGGCGGAAGCGCCATCGCCGCCGTCGGCCCCGTCGTCAATGCCAGCGACGAGGAGATGTCCGTCGCGCTCGGAACGGTCTTCATCCTCAACTCGATCGCGCTCTTCATCTTTCCGATGATCGGCCACCGCCTGGGGCTGACGCAGCCGCAGTTCGGCGTCTGGGCGGCCATCGCCATTCACGACACCAGCTCCGTCGTCGGCGCCGCCGCGAAGTACGGCACGGACGCGCTGCAGATCGCCACGACGGTCAAACTGACGCGCGCCCTCTGGATCGTCCCCCTCACGCTGGCGACGGCATTCTTCTTCAAGCGCAAGTCGGCACGCGTGGCCATCCCCTGGTTCATCGGCGGCTTCGTCCTCGCCTCGGTGATCCGGACTTATGCGACGGCGCCACCGGAGGTGTGGTCAGCGCTGACGATGCTGGCCCGCATCGGCCTGACCATCACGCTCTTCCTCATCGGCGCCGGCCTCTCGCGCAAATCGATCGCCGCCGTCGGCGCACGACCGCTGATCCTCGGCATCCTGCTATGGATCGTAATCTCGTGCGTATCGCTGTTCGCGGTGATGCGGACGCTGTGATCAGTCCTTCTCGATAACCAGATCCCCCGAGTGGAACGATCTTCCGTGGTTCTCGCGGCCCAGCAGAAGGATGATCGTCAGCATCACCATCACGAAGATCTCGAAGCCGGCCAGGGCCCAGGAGTAGCCGAAGCGGTCGCGGAGCGCGTCTTCGATCGAGTTCGTCGGAGAAGCGAAGAGGATTCCGAACTGATAGGCCAGCCCCGGCATCAGGCCGCGCACGGCGTCGGGAGCGAGCTCGTTGAGATGGATCGGGATGATGCCCCATGCTCCCTGCACTCCGACCTGCATCAGGAAGGCGCCGGCGGCCAGGATCACCAGCGACCCGCCGAAGGCCCACATCGGGATGACCAGCAGCGACACCACCAGCGCCGCGATCATGCTGTAGCGGCGGCCGATCTTCTGCGAGAGCTGGCCGAAGATGATCGCCCCGATCACCGCACCGACGTTGTAGAGCATGGCCACGTACGGCACCGTCGTCGCGGCGATGCCATGCGCGTGCTTGAGGAAATCGGGATAGAGATCCTGCGTCCCGTGCGAGAGAAACATCATGAACGTCATCAGCAGCACGAGATAGAGGAAACCGCGCGCGTGTCCCTTCGCCGCGCGGAACATCGCCGCGAAATTGGCGACGCGATGCTCCTTCCACGCCGCCGACTCCGGCACGTTCCTGCGGATGTACAGCGCCAGCAGCGCCGGCAAAGCGCCGATCCAGAACATCCACCGCCAGCCGAAGTGCGGCAGCACGGTGCGCGTGGCGATCGCCGCCAGCAGATAGCCGATCGAATAGCCGCTCTGCAGCAGACCGGAGAGAACACCGCGCCATTTCCGCGGCGTGTTCTCGAGCGCCAGTGACGCGCCTACCCCCCACTCCCCGCCCATCCCGATGCCGAACAGCGCGCGAAGAATGAGGAACTGCGTGTAGGTCGTCGAGAAGCCGGAGAGCAATTCGATGATGGAGAAAAAGACGACGTTCGCCATCAGCGGAATGCGCCGGCCGTACCGGTCGGCCAGCATGCCGAAGATGATCGCGCCCACGGGACGCAACGCCAGCGTGGCCGTCAGCGTGGCGATGATCCGCGTCTTCGGGACGCCGAACTGCAGCGCCAGCGTGTCGAGCAGGAAGACGACCACGAAGAAGTCGAACGCGTCGAGCGTCCATCCCAGGAAACCGGCAGCGACGGCGTGTCGCGAGTTGGATTGCATGAGGGCGGCGATTGTAATCGCGCAACCGCCTATCCGCCGCGCGCTACAATCGGCGCATCGATGAACGAGCCGTCTCTTCGCGGGAGTCTTGCATCCTTTCGTTTGCCGGATGTCCTGACCTTTCTGGCATCGACGCGAAAGAGCGGCACGCTGACGCTCACCAACGGCTCGAACGAAGCCACCGTCTACTTCGACGCCGGCGCGGTCGTCTACGCCGGCTCGAACCAGGAGACGCTGCGGCTCGGCGCCGTCCTACTGCGCAAAAAACACATCTCGGCCGCCCAGCGCGACGCCATCGATGACCTGATGAAAACCGAAGGTGGCCGCTTCGGTCAGCTCGCGGTGAACCAGGGCCTGCTGACCGACGAGCAGCTCCAGGACTTTCTCAAGGTGCAGGTCTCCGAGATCCTCTACGACTGCTTCGTCTGGCCCGGCGGGACGTTCGTCTTCATCGACGACACCGAGCTCCCCCCGTACGCCGTCACGATCTCCGTCGATCTCGCCAATCTGATCATGGAAGGCGCGCGGCGCATCGCCGAATGGGAGGAGTGCGTCCGCCTGCTCCCCGACAGCACCACGGTCTTCCGCGTCGTCTCCAACCCGGAGACCGAGAAGATCACATTAACGATAGACGAGTGGAAGATCCTCTTTCTCATCAACGGCCGTCGCTCGCTCGCCGAGTTGCCGCCCGACGCCGACGACGACCCGCTCCACGTGTATCGCGTCGTCTACGGCCTTTTCGCGAACAAGCTGATCGAGGTGGTCACGCGCATCCCCTCGCCCGACGACACGGGCGGCACGCGGCCGGTCACGGCGCTCATGGACGAAACCATGCGCCAGAAACCGGCCACCTTCAGCGCCGACTCGACCGTCCGCGAAGTCGGCGACGACACCAACCTCCTCGTCTCGGTCGAGGCGAAACTCTCGTACAAGGACATGGTCAAGCCGACCATCGCCCAGCTCACCATCGTCAGCGGCGAAGATACGGGTCTCATGTTTCCGCTCACCGAGGCCGAGTATCTGATCGGGCGCCAACGCGACAATCCGATCTCGCTCGCGGACCTCGGCGTTTCCGGTCATCACATCCGTATCTATCGCGGCCCCGACGGCTACGCCATCGAGGATCTCAAGAGCCGCAACGGCACCTGGCTCAACGGCGCCCGCACGTTCCATGCGCTCCTCCGCAACGGCGACCAGATCCGCATCGGCGCCACCGAGTTGCGCTACGAAATCCTCTACGACGGCGGGACGTCGCCAGCCTTTCCCGTCGAGCCGCCGGCATCGTAGAATCCTGCCCGTTCCGGTCACATCTCTCGAGTCCGTCCTGCGCCGCAATCCAAACCACTAGAAGCCCAGAAGGTTACGTGGCGGCAATCTGGTCTGGATCGGTCGACCTCGTATCGACGCAGATCAACTTCGGATATGCAAAGCTCGGCTTCCGATCTAAGTAGTTCGACTTACGATGGCCGCTCCAGCAGGGCAACGAACGCGCCGGCTTGCGCTGGCGCGTCTGTCTTGTCCGATCAGTACTACCGGCACTTTCCGGCCGATTTCTTATTGTAAATGTCATTGAGATCAGCCGGCGTGAGCACATTCTTGAAGAATTCGAGCTCATCGATCGCGCCGATGAAGAAGCCCTTCCCCATCGCCGGCACCAGGCGGCCGATGAAGAGGTTCGACGTGCTGACGATGTTGCCGACGCGTGGAGTGAATGGCGCCGTCGCGCCGTCGACAAAGAACATCCCCGCCGCTCCCCGGCAACGGCTGAAGGCGATGGCAACGAAATGCCACTGCCCGTTGGCGACAGAAGGCAGCGTCGTCGCCGTGGCATTCGAACAGGCCGAGCCCGGCGTATTGCAGATGGAATTCCCCGGACCGGTTGCCATGTGGAACCCGAGGTGGCCATTCCATAGGTACACGCTGTAGCCGCGCAGGAAGTTGCTGCCCGTGCTATCACGCTTGTCGAGGATTGTAACCACCCCACTGGCCTGCGTCGTCCGAATCCAGAAGTCGATGGTGGCCGCCTCGGCGGCGTCATTGGCACAGTCGCCGAGGAAGTTCACCTCGTTCCCGTTCGCAACTTCGATCCAGTTGGAACCGCCGTTGAAGGAGACGGCGCGGCCGACCTCTCCGGCAACCCGCGGGACCGTTCCGTGATCGTTGCCGATGTTGTTCACGACACCGCCGAAATCGCTCGACGTCGGTCCGGCCGGCTCATCGAATGTCCACCAGTCGACGAGCCCATGCGGAATCGGCGGCCAGCATGCCGGCAGACCGCTCGGCGGAATCGGCGGCCAGCATGGCGGCGGACCGCTCGGCGGACCCGGCGGGCCCTGCGCTGCGGCGATGGTTGCGACTGCTAAAACGATGACGAATGAGGCGAAACGAAAGAATCTCATGGGCGATACCCCCTTTTGTAGTTAGTGCCGGAAAAGGGGCAGACGTTACAGCCTCGCTCTTGCTGTCGACAAACGTGGAGCAAGCGACCGTGGGGTCAGGCCTTCGTTTTTCCGGCACTCGTAACCAATTGAGAAATCAGCTATTTGCGGTGACCCACTTGAACATCTTGCAAAGGGTCCGGCCTTATTCGCATTGACGTGGCGGGGCTTCGGATCTGAGAACCGAAGCTCTTGGAGTCAGCATATTTCAGGGTCATGCCTACAAATCGTGCGTCGGGGAAGTGGCGCCAACCCGCTTAGACTCTCTTGTCCCGATGTGAAACGTCAGGACTTGGCCCGTGCTAGTCTTCCTCAATGAAGACCTACACCGCTGTAGTCGAACGGTCGCCGGAAACCGGCCTCTTCGTCGGCTTCATCCCAGGGTTTCCCGGAGCGCACACGCAGGCCGAATCGCTTGATGAGCTGAACGTGAACCTTCGCGAAGTGTTGTCGTTGCTCCTCGAAGATGGAGAACCTCAAATCGAGGCGGAGTTCGTGGGAACACAGCTCGTTCACGTAGGCTGACGTGCCGAAGCTGCCGGTTCTCAAACCGAGGGAAGTCGTCAGCATCCTCGGGCAACTCGGATTCGCGGAAGTTCGCCAGCGCGGATCTCACAAGCAGTTCCGTCATGCGGACGGACGGATCACCACCGTTCCCTTTCACGCCGGTCGAGATATCTCGCCAAACCTGTTACGCAAGATCATCGACGATATCCGCCTCACGCCCGAAGAGTTCTTGAAATTGCTCTGATCGGTCAGCGTGTCTTGGCGCCCACAACCCGTCCGAGATCGCGCCGGTTCGCTCCTGCCGCCAGCAGCGAACGAACGAGGAGGTCGACGCTTACCGTCGGGTCGGCTGCCTCCATCTTCGCCACTCGCGACTGACTGGAGCCAACGTGCTTTGCCAACTCAGCTTGCGTCCAATGGCGTTGCTCTCTGAGCGCGCGAAGGCGTCGTGCGAGA
This sequence comes from Thermoanaerobaculia bacterium, assembly GCA_017883235.1. Classification (GTDB taxonomy): domain Bacteria; phylum Acidobacteriota; class Thermoanaerobaculia; order Gp7-AA8; family Gp7-AA8; genus JADGNZ01. The sequence continues at coordinate 5,486 of JADGNY010000046.1, forward strand.
GCAAGTTTGATCTCCACAAACTCAGCTTCATCCGGCGTGAGAGCGAGGAACTCTGCCGCTCCACCAACATGCCAGCCGGCTGCTTCGAGCTTCTTTCTTTTCTCTGCCTTCATTTAGGGCCAGTCGCCTCGACACAAACATCGGAAGCAGCATATGCCGGAACGGACATACCGGAAACGAAACTCCCAATCTCACGCTGTCATCCTGAGCCCGCCGGAGCCGCGTAGCCACAGGCCGAGCGGCGTAGGGCGGCGAAGGACCCCCAACCTGAAACCCGGGCGGGGCGGCGGAGAGAGCAGAAGCGCGGACGACTGAATATCGGCTAACGGCTGGGGGTCCTTCGCCGTCCTCAGCCCCTCCGGGGCATCGGCGGCTCAGGATGACAGGGGTGTTGTGCGCCGCGCCCGATGTCGCGACAACGTGCTGACACGGCAACGTCGCGTCGCCGTGCCAGCATCGATGCGGGAACGTCTCAGGGCTCGGCCAGAAGCGTGTAGTTGCCGCTACCCGCTTCCGTATGGCCGTTCGTCCCGGGCTTCGGGCAGAAACCCTTCGGGCTCGCACTCGTCGCGATCCAGAGGCCGCCGCACTGGCTGCACCAATGCCAGTTCTGCTGCGCCAGCAGGTTTGCAGGAAAGCCGGCGGGCTGGGTCTCGCCGAAGAGCGCATAGTCTCCGCTGCTGGCCTTGGAGTGTGCGCCACCGGCAGGATGCGTCCCTGGGCAGGCTCCGTTCGGATTCCCGGTCGCACCTGAATACCAGAGTCCCTGGCACTGGCCGCACCAGCGCCATTTGTGTTGAGCAATGATAGGCATTTGAATCTCCTCTCTGAGAATGTTTTCCGACATGGTCGGAGTCGATGGGACAGAAACTGCACGCGTGTTTCGGGTTATCTCTGGTTCGCCGGACCCATAGGCGACACCCCCTTTTGTCATTAGTGCAGGAGAAGTCGCCATCGTTACAACATGCCGTTATTGGTGGGAGGTGCCGCCGATCAAAACCCGCGTGATGTACCATCGCCCCCACCCATGAAACGCCTCGGCGCCGCCCTGCTCCTGCTTTCGACCGCACTTCCGGCAATGGCGTGGACGAGGGCCGCGGATCAGCGCATCGCCGTGAAAAGCGCGGAGCTGGCGCCGCCCGATCTGCGGCTCATCATCAGCAAATACAACAAGGAATACCTCCGCGGCGTCGACGACGCGCTGGCCACCGAGGGGACCGACATCCATCGCCGCCGGCTTCGCGAGCGCATCGACGAGCAGACGCGCGGCATCGTGAAGATGATCCGCACCAACCAGCCGATGAGCGCCGTCGTCGGGGAGCTCGGCAACCTCTCCCATCTCGTCGGCGACGCCAACAACCCGTTCCACATCGGCGACGACGATGCCGCCTCCCGCGTCGACTTCGAGCAATACTTCGAGCGGCGGCTGGCCCGCTTCGCGCCGGTCTTCTACGGCCTCGACACGAACCTGGTCCTGAACAGCTATCTCGATAAGATGTTCGCGCGAACGACGCGCTTCTCCCCGCTGATGGCCGAGGAGTATTCGCGGGGCAACGGCGCAACGTTCGACGACCGGTCGACGGCGTTCGGCGTGGCCTCGGTCTGTTACTCGCACGCCATCACCGACAACGTCAACATCTATTACTTCATCTGGAAGGCGGCCGGCGGCAGCGTACGCATCCCGCCGCGCCTCACGCATGCAAATTAAGCGAGCGATCCTCTCCGTCTCCGACAAAACCGGCATCGTCGACCTGGCCCGCGCGCTTCGGGCAAAGGACGTCGAGATCCTCTCCACCGGGGGCACCGCCAAGCATCTTTCCGACAACGGCATCGACGTCACGCCGATCTCCCACTGGTCCGGCGCTCCCGAAATCCTCGGCGGCCGCGTCAAGACGCTCACCCCGCGCGTCTTCGGCGCGATTCTCTTCAACCGCGACGACGATTCCCACCGCGCCGACGTCGAGCGTCTCAACATCCCGCCGATCGATCTCGTCGTCGTCAACCTCTACCCCTTCGAGGCGACCATCGCCAAAGAAGGGGTGACCATCGCCGAGGCCATCGAACAGATCGACGTCGGCGGCCCGTCGATGCTCCGCGCCGCGGCGAAGAACCATCGCTACGTTCTGCCGTTGTGCGACCCGTCGCTCTACCCCGATTTCCTACGCGAGCTCGAAGCCGGCGAGATCAGCGACGCCTTCCGCCTTCGCTGCGCCATCGAGGTCTTCCGCAAAACCAGCGACTACGACAAAACGATCGCCAACTTCCTCGACAACCGACAACCGGCAACCGACAACCTCGTTCTGAATCTCATCAAGTTCCAGGACCTTCGCTACGGAGAAAACCCACAGCAAGCCGCCGCCTTCTACGTGCCGAAGGGCACGCACCCGTTCAAACAGATCCAGGGCAAAGAGCTGTCGTACAACAACATCCTCGATCTCGACTCCGCCATGCGCCTCGCGCACGCGTTCGCAACGCCCGCCGCGGTGATCGTCAAACACACCAACCCCTGCGGCGTAGCCCGGCGCGACTCGCTCGCCGAGGCCCTCCGATCCGCCATCGAATCCGACCCTGTCTCCGCCTTCGGCGGCATCATCGGCAGCAACCGCGAATTCGACGAGGAAAGCGCCCGCATCGTCGAGTCGATGTTCCTCGAAGTGATCGTCGCCCCGTCGTTCAGTGTCGACGCCCGCCAGGTGCTGGCGAAGAAGAAGAACCTCCGCCTGATCGTGGCCCCTCCTCTGACCACAGCTACCGAGTACCGCAGCGCGGCCGGCGGCATCCTCGAACAAGGTGTCGACCGCGTGGCATCAAGAGCACAGACAGGAGTGTCTGTGCCACATACATCTCCTTTGTCACCAGCACCCGGGACAGAGCCACAGGAAGCGGCCAATGTGGCACAGACACTCTTGTCTGTGCCCGGCGCTTGGAAGATCGTCACCTCCCGCCACCCCACCCCCGAGGAGCTGGACGGCCTCGAATTCGCGTGGATCGTCTGCGCCTACGTGAAATCGAACGCCATCGTCCTGACGAATCAGTCGCAGTCCGTCGGTATCGGCGCCGGTCAGATGAGCCGCGTCGACGCCGCGAAAGTGGCGATCATGAAATCGATCCTCCCCATCGCCGGCACCTACGCCGCCTCCGACGCCTTCTTCCCCTTCCGCGACGGCCTCGATCTCCTCGCCGATGCCGGCATCCGCGCCATCATCCAACCCGGCGGCTCGGTGCGCGACGCCGAGGTGATCGAGGCGGCGAATGAGAGAGGGGTGGCGATGGTGTTCACGGGGGAGCGGCACTTCCGGCATTGAAGCCTCACGCGAAGGCGCGAAGACGCGAAGACGAAAGATTTGGCCGCCTCCTCTTCGCGTCTTCGCGCCTTCGCGTGAGCATTGCCGTAACCTCCCGGCACCGCGTTTCGTCAAAATAGACAGCGTCCGCAACGTATTGAGGGAGGCATCCGTTGGAGCTCGAGATCGTCGTCAGATTCTTCTCGGAAATTGTCCGCCTTCTTTTCGCCACGGGTTTCTGGTGTGCCGTGCATGAGTGATGAGGTCACCCTCCCGGATGAGACAGCGCGGATCAACGAGCTGGCCGACGAACTGAATCAGGAGGCCGAGGATGTCCTTGAGTACCAGGTCGTCAGGTGGCACTGCGATCGTGTCACGGATGCGCGGCACTTCAAGCACTGAAGACTCACGCGAAGGCGCGAAGACACGAAGCGGAGATGCAAATCCCCCGTCTCCGCGCCTCCGCGTCTCCGCGTGAAACATTCCCGGTAAGCGCCAGGCCCGCGGACATCACCACTCCCGACGGGTTTGCGGCCGCGTGGATCACAAAGTGATAACCGCCGGTCTTCGCGTGCGTAGCGCGATCAATACGCAAGCAATCACGCCAGTAGACACCAACGTTACCCAGCCAACTCGGAACGGGCCATCACTTAACCATCCAACTATGCCGAGCGTCCACGCAATCACTACAAAGAAGAGGAACGCGTTCCCTCCAATCGCGCTCGCGGTAGTGACAAACTTCCTACCGAACTTAGATAACGGAATCCGGAGCACAACCATCGTCATTGCGGCGCAGGCGGCTGTCACTAGGATAACGCGAAGCCCCGAAACCATTGGCGTAAACCAGGGAGTTTCATGGGCAATGTAGGCTTGAAACTCTGAGGCTATCAGCCAAAGCTCGGCACAAAGCAGCCAAGCCAGAGCAACGGGAAAAGCGAAGGCGCTCGCAAAACGAGACCCGAGTGCCCAAGCCCAGGAGGCGCACCTCGCGGCAACAGTTCCGGATCGTCTCAACGTCCGAGCAGTGTGGCGTGCCAGCTTTACAAGACCGCGATAGCAAGCATTTGCCACCACGACTATAGTTTTTGCCAGACCATTAACAAAGCCACGAATTTGGCGATTGTACGCACTCTCGACAGCAGAGGTCACGCCGTTGGCGAAAGCGATCGCCGCACGCTGTATCGTGTTTGCAAATAGTTCGAGCGAGGTGAGTCGCTTAGCTGACACTGGCATGTGAATGCGCTCTAACCTAATGATTGCGAGGATCTCGTGATATTTAACCGCGTCATCAACAGCGAACATGGGTGCCCTGATTGTATAAGCCACACTTGATACGAGAATGGCGATCACGGACGCCGATGCAGTCAAAGGGGCCACGTGCATTGCGCCCCATGCCAACCATTCCGGAACCAGCTCTGCCGTTACAGAAGCTGCCGCTGAGGTAGCCAGGGCCGCGAAAGTTATCGTCAATCCGACCGCGGTTGTAAGTACGGTCTGAACGCCGACATCGAATTCGCCACTCCACTGCGAAGCATCAGCTGCCGTTCGAAAAGTCATCCCAACCACGAACAGGAGTTCTGCGACGATTGCAATCAGGAGCACCCCAATCACCACATGACCGAAGGGGACGTCGCCGATGCCTTTCCAAATCCAATGGCCCGCCGCGGCGGAGACCAGCACGAGAGCCAGATACGTCAACACTGCCCGATGATTTCTAGCAAAAAGTAACGCGAAGGCGGATGCGAAGATGACCCCGGCGGCGTAAGCCGGCCAGGCCCATCGTAGATAGCCGACTGCCAGAGCCGCCGCGACGGCAATTGCCCGCAGGAGATAGGTCGCCTTGAGCAGCGTTCGCTCCGAAGCGAGTTGGCCCAGCAGCGACGAGTCATCGTTCGGACAGAAGACATCGACCGAATCAGCCTCAGTCGGGCAAGTCGCACACTTCGCAAATCCCTCGCGCGGAGCGTCGCCAGCAATCTCGACCCACCACGGAACACCGTCAGCCATCATTAACCTCCGAGGGCCCAATGAAGGAGTGGCGCCACGGCCATTTTTCCTACCCCCCTGCACGTTTTTTCTTAAAATGTCTTCATTCGCGATCATCCGAGATCAGCGATCGACCACGCTTGACTCAGGCCTCCCTTCGCTGTTTTCAGGTCGTACGAGGTGTACTTTGTAGAAGCAGGGGAAAACTATGAAGACGCGCATTCAGAAGTGGGGTGACAGACTGGCTCTTCGAATCCCGAAGCCGCTCGCCGAGGAAGTAGGCCTGCGCGAGAACTTGGCTGTCGACGTCACGATTCAAAGCGGGAGGCTCGTCGTGACGATCTTAAAGCGGTAGCGTCATCGCGACCGTGAAAGACGCGGCGTGGACCTAACGCCCGCGCGAGAACCGGTCGGACTGAGAGTCCGACCTACGTTCGAAGCGCCGCCCCCCACCCGGCCGGTGGGGGGCGGCGCATACGGGGGCTACTTCTTCGTCACGTCGTCGAGGGCTTTGTCGAAGCTGTCGGCGACGTTTTCGGGCTCGGCGGTTTTGGCCGAGGTGAGGCTGGGCGCGAGGAAACCTCTCGCGCCGGGCGGCAGTTGGGACGGGGACGGGGCGGGGGTCGGGTCTGGCGTCGGGGTGGAAACCGGGGCGGAACGCTTGCGACGATTGAGGACCTTCATCACGAAGCGCTCCATCTCGGCGAGGTAGGGGTGAAGCTCGGCGCCGTCGGGCTGGGCGGCGGCGTGCTGCGCCCATTTGTACGTCTGGAGCGCATGGACCGAGGACAGGGCCAGCTTGCTGTCGATCGTGAACAGCCCGTCGGCCGCAAGCGAGGCCAGTTGTTGAAACAGAGGGGCGATCTGGCTGCGCAACTCCAACGCGAGCTCGCCGTCATTCACGTTGAACATGTTCCGCTCCCTGGCTGGCGAGGCGGAGGTGACCATGGCGATCGTCGGCTCGATCAAGCCGGGCGCGAACTTCGCGCTGGCGGCGACGCGCCTGGTCTGGCGGGAGTCGAACTTCAGCAGAGGCATGATCGCCTGCAGCACCGCGATGGCATCGCGATACTGCTGGGCGATCTCCTCCACTGCCTTGGCGGCCGCCGCGGCGGGACCGTCCGAGGTGGGCGGGGGGGTGGATGGAGAGGGGGGAGGGGAATCCGAAACTGTCACATCTGGCTCCTTGTTGTACCGGCGTTCACTCAACAGGCGGCCGGCCTGTTTACTCACTCGGCAGCGGACGCGTTGCAGGGCGGTCTGATTTCTCTCAGGCATTAGATTTGACGCCAGCGCCCAAAAGAAGGTTTCCGACGGGGGAAAAAAGCTTCCGAGGGCGGAGAGACGGGAGGGTTCGGATCAATCAAAGTTGGTCCGGATCAATCCGGCGATGCTCCGGAGGAAAGAAAAGTTGCTCGGGAGAAAAAAAAGATGCTCCGGAGCAAAGAAACATTGATCCGGAGAGAAGAAAAGATGCTCCGGAGCAATCGAAAGTTGATCGCGATGAAAGAAAGTTTGTTCCGGAGCAACCGAAAGATGATCCGGAGGAAAGAAACGATGCTCGGGAGCAAAGAAAAGTTGCTCCGGAGGGAAAAAAAGATGCTCCGGAGCAAGAAAAAAGCTGATGCCAGGAAAGAAAAGTTGCTCTGGAGCAATCCAAAGATGATCCGGAGCAAAGAAATGATGATCGGAATCGGCCATTCCGGGCGGCAGAGGGTCAGGCCTTCGTTTTTCGTGCTGTGGTAACTCGTTGATAGCCTGCCACTTGCGACGGACGGAGCGCTGGCGTCTCGCCGGCTGGCTCGGCGCGCGTCCCGCCGCCGCGCGCGGTCGTAAGGTTCTCGCGCGCGGGGTGAACACGGATCGATCGAGATCCACCACCGCCCTTCCCGTTATTACCATCGTGTCCCTCGCGGCGCCGAGACCCTTCGCTCCGCTCAGGGCAGGCTCCGCCGGGCCAGCCGGCGCGGACGCCAGCGCTCCTCACCACCGGTGGTACCCTCTCCCCACCAAAAACGTCATGACCTCCTTCGACCTGATCATCGTCGGTTCGGGGCCGGCCGGGCTTGCGGCGGCCTCTCACGCGCAGAGCAACGGGCTCTCCTACGCGCTGCTGGAGCGGACCGACCATCTGGCCGACACCATCGACGCCTACCAGGCCCGCAAGTACGTCATGGCCGAGCCGATGCTGATTCCGGCCCGAGGGGAGGTGCCGTTCCAGGCGGGGTCGCGGGAGTCGATCCTGGCGGCGTGGGGCGGGCACGTTCGCGAGAAGAAGCTAAATGTCCTTTTCAACGCCGAGGTCAAGTCGGTGAAGAAGGACGGCGGGCGGTTCAAGGTCAAGACGGCGAAGGGGGATGAGTACGACGCCGCCAACGTCATCCTCGGGATGGGGACGCAAGGCAACCCGCGCAAGCTCGGCGTTCCGGGCGAAGACCTCCCGCACGTCCGCTACCGGCTCGTCGATCCGGCGGAGCATCGCGATCAGGACCTCCTCGTCGTCGGCGCCGGCGACTCCGCGCTGGAAATCGCCATCGCCCTGGCCGATGAAAACCGCGTCGGACTCATCGTGCGCGGGACGGAGATCACGCGCGCCAACGACGTCCTGATCAAGGAAGTCCTCAGCCGGCAGGCCACGGGACAGATGACCGTCTACTTCAGCGCCAGCGTGAAGCAGGTCTATCCCGGCTATGCCGACCTCACCGTGCGCGGCGACGTGACGCGCGTGGCGGCGGAGCTGATCTTCCTCAAGCTCGGCGCCGACGCGCCGCGCAAGTTCTTCGAATCGATCGGCATCACCTACAGCGGCAGCGGCAAAGACTCGCGTCCCATCCTCAGCCAGGTCCACGAGTCGAGCGTGCCGGGGCTCTTCCTCATCGGTGCCGCCAGCGGGCGCGATCTCATCAAGCTGGGGATGAATCAGGGCTACGAGGTGGTCGAGCATCTGATGGGACGCGAAGTCGAGCCGGCCGACGAGGCGGTGCTGAAAGAGCGCCTGCCGTTCTGGGAAGGGACCGTGCGCGAGCGCATCGCCTTCCTGCGCACGCGCGTGCCGCTGCTGGCCGCGGCGGACGAACAGCAGCTCCGCGAGACCTTCCTCTCCGCGCGCGTCCGCGAGTATGCCGATAGCGAGATCATCATCCGGCAGAACGACTACACGAACGACTTCCTCATCATCGCCGGCGGCCGCGTCGAGCTGTGGAAGAAGCCGGAGAAAGCCCCCGCCGAGGTCAGGATTGTCGAGCTGACCGCCGGCAACTTCTTCGGAGAGATGAGCCTCATCTCCGGCCGCCGCCGCACGGCCACGGCGCGGGCGGTCGGAGCTACTCGCTTAATCGAGATCCCCCGCAAAGCGATTCTCAAGCTCCTCGGCGCCGCCCCAAGGGCCAAGGCGCTCGTCGATCAGGCCTTCCTGCTGCGCGCCTTCGGCGGCTACCTCTTTCCCGGCATCCCCGAGGCTCAGCTCGGCGAGCTGGTGGAGCTGGCGGTGGTCAACAACCTGGCCAAGGATGCGGTCGTTTTCAAGGAGGACGATCCCGCCGATGCTTTCTATCTCATCCGCAACGGCATGGTGAAGATCTCCAAGAAGTCGGGCGAGAAAGAGGTGGTGCTGTCGTACCTCGTGGCCGGCAACTTCTTCGGCGAGGCGGCCCTCTTCTCCGACACCGACCGGACGGCCACGGTGACGACGATCTTCCCGTCCGATCTGATCAAACTCTCCAAGCGCGACTTCAACAACTTCCTGGCCGCGCACCCCGAGCTGCGCGAAGCGCCGCTGCGCAAGCTCGAAGAGCGCCGCATCGCCTCGCTCATCGCCGACGCCACCCCCGGCTCGGGCAACATCCTCAACGATCTGATCCGCGAGGAAGTGGTGATGGGGACGCAGACGCTGATCATCGACGAGCACAAATGCATCCGCTGCGGGAACTGCATCGCCGGTTGCGAAGGCGTTCACCGGGACGGGCAGGCGCGTCTCTCGCTGACAGGGATCAAGTTCTACAACCTGCTGGCACCGAATTCCTGCTGGCAGTGCGAGAACCCGATGTGCATGCTCGACTGCCCGCCCGACGCCATCGTGCGCGACCCGCGCGGCGAGGTCTACATCAAGAGCAATTGCATCGGCTGCGGCAACTGCGAGCGCAATTGTCCTTATGGAAACATTTTCATGATCCATAAGGAGCCGAAGAAGACGATTTTCTCCTGGGTGGCCTCGCTGTTCGGCAAGGGCCATGAGAACGAGATCGAGCAGACCGTGGCCGTGAAGTGCGACCTTTGCCGCGAGATCTCCGGAGGACCGGCGTGCGTGCGGAGCTGTCCGACGGGGGCGGCCATTCGGTTGACGCCGGAGGAGTATCGGTCGACGTTGGAGGAGTTGGTGATTACTCGTGGGGAGAGGTAGGGAAAACGAATGTTGAATGTTGAACGTTCAATGTTGAATGTTGAATGGGCGCCTTGCTCCCGTTCATTCAACATTCAACATTCAACATTGAACATTCAACATTCGTCTTTGGGTGGGCGTGCATGCCAATAGCCCGTTCCGGCGTCCTCTGGCGCCGAATCTTCTTCCTCCTGCTCTTCGCCTTCACGGCGACGTTCATCTGGTACAAGCAGCATGAATTCCCACACGGAGGCTCGCGCTGGGGGCTGTTTTACGGGATCGTCGGCTTTTTCCTCTGCTATCTCCTGGCGTTTTTCGGCATCCGCAAGCGCTGGTACCGCTCGACCTTCGGCACGGTCGAGCAGTGGATGCAATCACACATTTACCTCGGTATCCTGGTGCTGGTCATCCTCATTTATCACACTGGCGGACGATTTAACGACAAGATCGCAGTTGCAACACTGATCCTGGTCGCCATTGTCGTATCAAGCGGCGTGCTGGGGGCGATTCTCTATGTGACTGTGCCGCGATTGCTAACCGAGGTAGAGTCGAATTTGACGGTGGACGAGATATCGGAACAGCTCAATCAGCTTGCCAAACAGATGGCCCGCATTTCCTCGGCGCGTTCCAGTCCATTTCAACGCATTTACGGCCAATTGATCCGCGAAGGCGAGCCGGGATGGATGGCCGGCTGGCGTCTGCTCTTCGCGCGGATGCGCCGCGGTCCCACCCCTATGGCGGGTGACTGGGCCAACCTCCTGAGCCTCGTGCAGAAGGACGAACAGGAAGAGCTGCGCCAGATGCTGGTTGTATCGCGGCAGCGAAAAGAGCTGCTGATCCGGCTCATTTACCAGCAGCGCTACAAGAACGTCCTCGAATTCTGGCTCTACATCCACATCCCGTTTACGATCCTGCTGTTGTTGTTCGCGATCATCCACGTCGCGGCGGTGTTTTATTACGGGAGGATCGCGTGGTAACGCGACGGAGTACCCCATGAGTTTCGTCATCCAGCGCGCCTCCGGGCGCGGGCTGGCGCTGACGCAGGTGCGGAGCGATCTGCTCCGCATCGGGCGGGGGACGAATGCCGAGCTGCGCTCGGAGAATCCGGCCGTCGCGCTCGAGCATGCCGTCATCGAAGGGGACGCCAACGGTTTCACCATCACCGACAAAGGAAGCATCACCGGCACCTACGTCAATCGCCGGCCGGTGGAGACGGCGCGGCTGGCCAAGGGCGACGTGATCGAGATCGGCGACCTGCGCATCGAGATACAGGTTCTCGATCCGGGCAAACCGCTCTTCATCCGCGTCAGCACGACATCGTCCGCGCCGGGCGCCTTTTTCGGCGATGACGAGGAAATCGTCCAAGGTCCGGGAACCCGCGGCGGCGCGCTCAAGGCGGCGAAGATCGACTACGCCGACGCCTTTCGTCTCAAACGCGCCTGGCTGACCAAGCTCTCGCTCATCGCCGTCCTTCTGATCATTGCGTTCCTGGTTGTAGCCGAGGTCACCAAGCCGGAGAAACAGAGCGCGTTCATGCCCGGAGGGATCTCGTCGGCGCACGCGCGGGCGAAAGATCCGAAGACCGGCGAGCTGATTGGCAACAACTGCCGGGCATGTCACGACCCATGGCGCGGCGTATCCGACACGAGTTGCACCGAATGTCACGGCAAACTGCCGCACGCTGAAAATGAGGTCGGCGCTCCGGCATGCGCCGACTGCCACTCCGAGCATCGCGGCGTCGCCAAACTTTCGGCGGCCGCGGACACCACCTGCGTCTCCTGCCATGCCGACATCGCCGCACACGTCAAGGACCCGGCCGCGCTGGCGGCGCAACCGAAAGAGAATCTCCGCATCCTCACCTTCGGTGACCAGCATCCCGACTTCACACCGCGAAGCGACCCCGATACGCTCCGCTTCAACCACGCCCTCCATCTCAAAGCCGGCGGCATATTCAACGGAGAAGGACGCCGCGAGGAGCTGCAGTGCACGCAATGCCACAAGCTCGTCGAGTCGAAGGGGAAAGTCGATCCCGCTCCGATCAGCTTCAAGAGCCACTGCCAGCGCTGCCACAAGCTGACCTTCGATCCGCGCTTCCCCGACGTCGAAGTGCCGCATGGCGGCGATCCAGCCGATGTCTACGGCTTCGTACTGGCCACGTACGCCGGCAACCGCGACATCATCGGCAAGAGTCCGGAAGAGGTCCGGCGCATTCTCACGCTGCGGCCGCCGTCAACTCCCGACCAGGGCGCGGTGCTCAACGCCGAGCAGGTCGTCAAGGTCAAGTGCAGCAAGTGCCACATCCTCCAGCGCTCCGGCACCCGCCTGGCCGCGAAGCCGCCCGAGATCCCGACGCGTTGGTTCCTGAAGACGAAATTCACGCACACACCGCACCGGACCCTCCTCTGCGAGTCGTGTCACGAAAAGGTCCGTCAAAGCACCAATACGTCAGACGTGCTGATGCCCGTGCGGAAAGATTGCACCGGATGCCACGGTGGGCAGTCGGCAAAAACATCCAGTAGCTGCGCGACCTGTCATGAGTATCATGAGCATTCGAAGGTTTTGTTGACGAAATCGGTGGCTCCCTTCGGGAAAGGAACGCCACCTGCCGCGAAGGAACAGGGAGGCGGATCCCGGATGATCGAGAAGGTTTTACTGTTGGCCATCGTCCTGTTGCTGCTGGTGGTTCTCGTGCCGGCGGGGCTTGCGCTCGTCCAGCGCATCCGGGCAGGCGAGCTCGATCGCGCCGCGGGCGTGCGCGCGGCGGCTGCACCGCAAGCGCCGGCGGCGAAGATTCCGCCGCTGCAGGGTTCCGAGACCCCGGCCGCTCCGCCGCCCGTCACGCCGCCAAAAGCGCCGGACGTCACGAAAATGGCTCCCGTCCCCACCGCCCCCGCGGAAGGATCGACGGTGATGGTGCAGTGGTACGGCCTTCTGCAGTGCACCGGTGGCAAGCTGGAAGGGCAGCGCTTCATCATCGAAGAGGGTGGTCTCTACATCGGCCGCGATCCGGCCATGGCGCAGGTGGCCATCTCCGACAACCGGATCTCAAAACGGCACGTGCGCATCATTCCGCGTGATGGTAAGGTAATGGCCATCGATCAGAACTCGACGAACGGTACGTTCCTTGGCAAGGCGGGCGGCGAGCGGATCACCGAAGTGCAGCTCAAACGAGGTGATGTTCTCGTCCTGGCCGACAACGCGGCTACGTTCGTGTATCAGATCTAATATGGGTGGAGGGAGACCGCGGATGCGCTCCGGTGTCACGTCGATCCTCATTTTTCTCGTCGCCACCGTCTGCCTGGCGCAGGGCCGCACGACCGGACGGCGGGACAGGGCGTTGGCGACGACTCCCGATCCCCCTTCGTGCGCCCTCCCGCTGAACGCGGCTCTTCCCGACGTCTGCACCGACGGCGCGATTGGCCTCGGGACGCCCGAACCGTTCAGCGCCATCTCGAAAGCCGAGGCCAATGAGATCGTCAAGGCCGCGGCGACGGCGCTCGCCGGCGACACCGCCACCATCGCCATCGTCGACCGCACCGGCCGTCCGGTGGCGCTGTTCCGGCAGGCCAACGCCAACCCCGCCAACGATGACATCGCCCTCGGCGTGGCCCGCACCGCCGCGTTCTTCAGCAACAGCCAGGCGCCGCTCTCCTCGCGCACCGTCCGCACCATCGCTCAGGTGCACTTCCCCCCCGGCGTCGTCAACGCGCCGGTCGGTGCGTTGTATGGAATCGAACAGTCCAACCGCGGCTGCGATCTGAACCTCCTGTGGAACACGAACCAGTGTGTCCCCCGCGCGAAATCGATCGGACAGTTCGCCGCCTTCACCGGCGCCCCCAAGCCCTGCCCCGCCACCGACCGCTCCGGATGCGGCGCCGGCCTGATCACCGGAAAGGTCCTCCCGGATGATCCCCCCTATCCGCAGGAAGTCGACAATCGTCCGGTCAACGCCGGCGGCATTCCGCTCTACCGCATCCTCGACGTCAGCGCGGTCAAGCAGGGGATCGCCAGAACCGGCAAGCTCCTCGGCGCCATCGGCGTCACCGGCATCGCCGGCGATCCGCAGCTCGCCGAATTCGCCGCCGTCACCGGCGCCTTCGGACCGCTGAACGCCGGCGTCGCGCCGATCATCCCGCTGCCGAACTATCCCCTGCCGCAGCCGCAGAACGTTTTCATCGACGGGATCCGTCTGCCGTTCATCGGTCCCGATCAGAAACTGCGCTTCAATTCCGACGGACTGCCGATCGGCCTCGAACAGCTTCCCGGCAGCTCGCCCGGTTCGGCCGGCGGATTCACCAACGGCACCTTCGTCTACGGACCGTTCAACGGCGGCTGTCCGCCGAACGGCTACCTCGCCGGGCCTTATAGCAGCGCCTTCCCCGGCGGCTTGACCTCGTCGCAGGTCGACGCCATCGTGCAACGCGCCGTCGCCGCGTCGAAGAAGACCCGCGCCCAGGTTCGGCTCCCCCTCAGCAGCTACTCGCGCATGGTCATCTCCGTCGCCGACATCGACGGAACGCTCCTCGCACACTACCGGATGCCTGACGCGCTCTTCGATGCCGTCGACGTCGTCCCGGCCAAGGCCCGCAACGTCGTGTATTTCAACAGTAGCGACCCGAACGTCCGCAACGACCTGCCCGGCATCCCCGCCGGCTACTGGGTGACCACGCGCACGCTCGGCTTCGGCGCCCAACCGCTCTACCCGCCCGGCATCGACTCGAACGTCTTCGAAGTCGGCAACGGACCGTGGTACTCCACGCTCTTCCTGCCGAACGTCGCCAATCCGTGCAGCCAGGGATCGCAGGCGCCGAACCCGAACCAGAACGGCATCACCTTCTTCGGAGGCGCGACTCCGCTCGTCGACAACGGCAAACTCGTCGGCGGCCTCGGCGTCAGCGGCGACGGCATCGAGCAGGACGACTACGTCACCTACCTCGGCGCCGGCAACCTCCTCCCCCCGACCGACAAATGGGCGGATCAGCTCAAGGTCAACGGCGCGCGTCTGCCGATGTTCAAGTTCCCGAGGAGCCCCGAAGGTGTCACGGAATGCGGGGGGAAGCCGTGTTCGTAGGGCGCATCGCAACGCAACGCAGGTCGGACTCACTGATCCGACGTGGGTCGGACTCTCTAGTCCGACCGGCGCTTGGGAGATCGGTAATTGATAACCCGCCTGTAGTTCAGAGCCGCGCAAGCTCCGGTCGGACGGGAGAGTCCGACCTACGTTTCGCTTCGCTCTGTTTGCTCATCCTGCTGCTTGCCACCTCGGCATTCGCACAGCAATCCGCGATCACCATCAACGATGACCAACCCGTCTACGCCGAGGGCGTGCCGTTCCTGTTGACGGGAACCTCGCTGCCCGGTGCCATTGTCACCATCTCTATCGAGAAATCGGGCAACGGCCAGACCACCGCCGACACCACCGGTCATTGGACCTTGATCTGGACACCGCCGGTGAAGACCGGCACGTGGACCATCACCGCCACCTCGGGCGGCGTGACGGCGACGCAGCTTCTGCGCGTGCAGATTCAGGGCAACGTCCAGCGGCAACCGATCATCGAGCCGACGCTTCGCTACGGCACGCCGGAGATTCCGCACCCCGAGGCCTATCAGGAGATGACCGATCGGTGGCGCATCGCACCGCCGCCGTACGAGCTGACCGAGAAATCGCAAGGCCGTCCCATCGGCAACAAGGGCGCCACGCTCGATCCGTACAACCAGAACCTCATCAAAGGCGACCTGCCGATCTTCGGAAAGGACTGGTTCCTCGACTTCACCGGCATCAGCGACACCCTCGCCGAGTCGCGCACGCTGCCGACGCCGTCGGGCGTCAGCGCCGTCAAGCCGACCTCGATCACCGTCTTCGGAAAAGACAACCAGAATCTCTTCAACGAAAACCTGATCGCCTCCTTCGACCTCTTCCAGGGCGACACCGCCTTCAAACCGATCACACAGCGCTTCAAGATCACGCTGATCGAAAACGTCAACTACGTACACCTGCGCGAGAACGCTCTCGTCAAGCCCGACGTCCGCCGCGGCACGTCCAGGACCGACGGGTATCTCTCTGTGCAGGAGCTCTTCTACGAGCGGAAGATCCGCGATGTCTCGCCGAACTACGACTTCATGTCAGTCCGCGTCGGTTCGCAGCCCTTCAACAGCGACTTCCGTGGATTCATCTTTAATGACACGAACCTCGGCGCCCGCCTTTTTGGCAACTTCGCCTCCAATCGCTATCAATACAACGTCGCGGTGTTCGACCGGCTCGAGAAAGACACCAACTCCGGGCTCAACACAAGGGAGCTCCGCGATCAGCAGGTCGGCATCGCCAATATCTACCTTCAGGACTTCCTCGTCCGCGGCTACACCCAGGAGTTCAGCGTCCACTACCTGCGCGACGGCGCCACCTTCCACTACGACCGTAACGGGATCCTCGTGCGGCCGGCTCCGGTCGGCGTCTTCACGCCGCACGAGATCCGCGCCATCTACATCGGTGAGGCGGCCCTCGGGCACATTGGCCGCTTCAACGTCGATCACGCTGTCTACTACGTGTTCGGTACCGACAGCCTGAATCCGATCGCCGGCCCGGATCCGAACCTAAAGAACGGGAACGGCGTGAAGATCGGCGCCGCCAGCGCGGCGCTCGAGGTCACCTACGATCACGACTGGTACCGGCCGCGGCTGGCTTTCTTCTACGCCTCGGGAGACAAGAATCCGCGCGACCGCAACGCCCGCGGCTTCGACTCCATTTTCGACAGCCCCGCCTTCGCCGGCGGCGGCTTCTCCTTCTTCAACCGCCTCGGCATCCGGCTTCCGGCGACCGGCGTCGCGCTCGTCGAGCGCGGCTCGCTCCTGACCAGCCTGCGCAGCTCGAAGGACGAAGGGCAGCCGAACTACGTCAATCCCGGCGTTCAGATCGTCAGCGCCGGAATCGATGTCAACGTCACTCCGCGGCTGACGGCAATCTTCACCGGCAACTACATCCGCTTCGATGCCGTCGAGTCGGTCGAGGCCATCCTCTTTCAGGGCAACATCCACAAATCGCTCGGCACCGATCTCTCGGCCGGCCTTCGTTACCGGCCGCTACTCAACCAGAACATCGTCATCGTCGGCGGCACCGCTGTCCTCCTCCCCGGCCGAGGATTCAAAGACATCTATGAAAAAGACCGGCCGCTCTACCACGTCTTCACGAACGTAATCCTGACCTTCTGATGAAACGGATAACGATCGCTCTCGCCGCAGTTCTCATAGTCGCGCTGGCCGTGATCAGAATCCGCGCGCAGTCATCACCCGAGCTCCCGCCGCTCATGCGCCAGACGCAGGCCGAGGCCGATGCGAAGAGTGCCGGATGCCTCTCGTGTCATAACGGAATCGAGCCGATGCACGCCTCGGCCGCGGTGAAGCTGGCCTGCACTGATTGCCACGGCGGCGACGGCGCGGCGCGGACGAAAGAAGCGGCGCACGTCAAGCCGCTTCATCCCGAGATCTGGAAGACCTCGGCCAATCCGAAGCGCAGCTACACGGCCCTCTTGAAAGAGACGCCGGAGTTCGTGAAGTTCGTCAATCCAGGCGACCTTCGCGTCTCGCAGGAAACGTGCGGCGGCTGCCATCAGCGCCAGGTCACCGCCGTCCCGCGCAGTACGATGACGACGTCCGCCGTTTTCTTCGCCGCCGTCAGTTACGCCAACGGTCTCGTCAGCCGCAAGCAGGGACTCCTCGGCGAAAGCTACAACCGCGCCGGCAACGCCACGGCCATCAAACCGGCAACGCCGCCGACACCCGACCAGATCGCCAAAGGCGCGCTGCCGATTCTCGTTCCGCTGCCGCGCTGGGAGATCTTTCAACCGGCCGAGTACTTCCGCGCCTTCGAGCGCGGCGGCATCTCGGGCAGCAGCTCCTTCCCCGACATCGGCAATCCCAGTCCCGAGGGGGAAGCGGGAAAACCGGACATCCGCCTCGGCAACCGCGGACGCGGCACCGGCCTGCGCATCTCCCCCGCGCTCATCAACCTCAACAAGACGCGGCTCAACGATCCACATCTCTCGTTCCTCGGCACGAACGATCATCCCGGCGACTATCGATCCTCAGGATGCACGGGATGCCACGTCGTCTATGCCAACGATCGCGATCCGCTCCATTCCGCCGGCTACGGCCAGTACGGCAACACCGGCCTCTCCATCACCGGCGACAAATCGATCCCGAAGAACGAGCAAGGCCACCCGCTGCGCCACCAGTTCACGCGCGCCGTACCGACGAGCCAATGCATGTCGTGTCACATGCATCAGCCGAACTCCTTCGTAAACACGTACCTCGGCTACACGATGTGGGACTACGAATCGGACGCCGAGCTGCTCTGGCCGAAGAAGCAGAAGTATCCGACCGAAGCCGAGAAGCGCGCCTCGCTCGATGCCAATCCCGAGGGGGCGGCGCCGCGCGGGTTGTGGAGCGATGAGAAGTTCCTGGAGAACGTCTCCGGCCTCAATTCGCAGGCGAAGAACACCCAGTTCGCCGACTACCACGGCCACGGTTGGAACTTCATGGCCGTCTACAAGCGCGACCACAAAGGCAACCTGCTCGACGCCGACGGCAAGATCGTTTCGTTCGACGATCCCGCCAAGTTCAGCAAAGCCGTTCACCTACAGGACATCCATCTCGAGAAAGGGATGCACTGCGCCGACTGCCACTTCTCCCAGGACGAGCACGGCAACGGCCAGATCTACGCCGAGTACGGCAACAACATCGAGATCGAATGCCAGGACTGCCACGGCAACGTCGACGCCTACACGAACTTGCGCACCTCCGGCCCGGCCGCGCCGCCGGGAGGGACTGATCTTCGCCTCGGGACCACTCCATTCGGTCAGCGCCGCTTCATCTGGGTCAACGGCAGGCTGTATCAGCGATCGATGCTGAACCCCGGCATGCAGTGGGAAGTCATTCAGGTCAAAGACAGCGTCACGCCCGGCAACGCGCATTACAACGAGCGCTCCGCGTATGCGAAGACGATCCAGCGCGACGGCACGACCTGGGGCCCGGCATCAGGTTCGGGAGGGAGCGCGAACTTCGCGCACGCCGACGCCAAGATGACCTGCTATGCCTGCCATACCTCGTGGATGACGTCGTGCTCCGGCTGCCATCTGCCGCAGGAGCAGAATGTCAAGGCCGAGGTCCATCACTACGAGGGCGGCGAAACGAGAAACTACGCCTCGTACAACCCGCAGGTCATCCGCACCGACGTCTTCATGCTCGGCGTCAACGGCACAACCAAGGGACATCGCCTCGCGCCGGTGCGGTCATCGTCCGCGCTCGTGATCAGCTCGACGAACGCCTTGCGAGACCGGATCTACATCCAGCAGCCGCCCATCTCCTCGCCCGGATATTCGAGCCAGGCCTTCAACGCCCACGTCCCGCACACTGTCCGCACCCGCGAAACGCAGGGCTGTGGAAGCTGCCACATCACCAAAGAGAACGACAACAACGCCTGGCTCGCCCAGCTCCTGCTGCAAGGGACCAACTTCGTCAACTTCATCGGCCGCTACGCCTACGTCGCGGAAGGAAAGGGCGGGTTCGAAGGCGTCTGCGTCACGGAGTGGGACGAGCCGCAGGCGGTCATCGGATCGTCGCTGCACAAGATCGTCTATCCCGACTACTACGCGAAGCACCAGGCCAACAAGCTGGAGCTGCAGACCGCACACGAACATCACGGCGACTCGCGCTCGCTGCAGATGCGCGGTGAGTTCATCTACAGCGCAAACGGCGAGGAAGGCTTCAGCGTCTACGACATCGCCAACATCGACAACAAGGACTTCTCCGAGCGCATCGTCTCCCAGCCGGTCTCACCGCTCGGCCAGCGCACGTTCGTGAAGACGAAGTTCGCCTCGGCCGTGGCGCTGCCGACGACGATGCCGGTGGCCCCCACGCGCGAGACGCAGTTCATCAAGGAAAACGAAGAACAGCCGATTCACCCGCTCTACAAATACGTCTACGTCGCCGACCGCGAAGAGGGGCTGATCCTCATCGACGTTACGACGCTGTCGGACGCCAATCCGTCGAACAACTTCCTCACGCGTGCCGTGACCTTCAACCCCGGCGGTGCGCTCAACGGTGCCCGCTCGATCTACGTCGCCGGACGCTGGGTCTTCATCGGTGCCGAGGGGGGATTGGTCATCGTCGACATCGACAAACCGCTCGCGCCGAGGATCGTCGCCACGGTTCCTGAACTGAAGGATGCCACCGGCATCGGCGTGCAGTTCCGCTATGCCTTCGTCACTACGCCGGAAGGATTGGCCAGCGTCGACATCACCGACCCCTCGCACCCGCGCGTGGCCGCGCGCCTGGCCATTCCCGACGCCCGCAGCGTCTACGTCGCGCGCACCTACGCCTACATCGGCGGCGGCGCCCGCGGCATGGTCATCGCCGACGTCGAGCACCCGGAGAAGCCGGCCATCCTCCCGTGGAACGACGAGCTACCGCATGACGCCAACGACGTGAAAGTAGCCTCCACCAACGCATCGACCTTCGCCTACGTCGCCGACGGCAAATACGGCCTCAAGATCTACCAGCTCCTCTCCCCCGAATGGACGCCCGGATACGCCGGCTTCAGCCCGCGTCCCGTGCCGCGCCTCGTCGCCACCCGCCGCACGCACGGCCCTGCGCTGGCGGTCTCGAAAGGCCTCGACCGCGACCGCGCCGTCGACGAAGGCGGCAATCAGGTTTCGATCTTCAACCGCATCGGCGCGCGCCCGATGACGCTCCCCGAGATGCAGCGGCTCTACCTCCGCGACGGATCGCTCTATACCGTCAGCGAGACGCCGACTACGAAGCCGGTCACGAGGTGACGACGATGAAGCGAATGATGATCCTTTTCGTGCTGATGCTGGCCGCCGTTGCCTCGGCCCAACAACCGGGCAACCCAGCGCCCCAGCAACCTCAACCCCCGGCACCGGTGCAGCCGCCGTCTGTTCCCAATCACTACGACGGCGTCGCCTCCTGCGCCAACTCCGGCTGCCACGGCTCGACCCAGCCGCTGGACGCCTCTCACGTCCTGCAGAACGAGTACTACACCTGGCTGAGTAAAGACCGCCACGCCCAGGCCTACAACGTCCTCTTCAGCGACCGCTCCGCGCGCGTCGCCCGCAACATGCGCCTCAAAGGAAAGGCCTATCAGGAAACGGTCTGCCTCGATTGCCACAGCACAAACGTCCCCGCGCGGCTGGTCTCCGGCAAAGTGGACGTCGAAGACGGCGTCCAATGCGAAGCCTGCCATGGTCCCGCCAGCGGCTGGCGCGCCGAGCATACGCAGGCCGGCTGGACTTACGAACAGTCGGTGGCGCGCGGGATGACCGACCTCCGCAACCTCCCCGTCCGTGCTTCCGGCTGTCTCTCCTGTCACCTCGGCAACGATAAGAAGGAAGTCGATCACGAGCTGATCGCCTCCGGCCACCCCATCCTCGCCTTCGAGCTCGACAACTACACCGAGACCATGCCCCCTCACTGGCGCCGAGGAAAAGACTCCGTGGCCGCCGACACCCACGGCGCGCGCGCCTTCGCCGTCGGACAGGCCGCGGCATTCAGCCAATCGCTCGACAATCTGGCCCGCCACGCCCGCGGCGAGAAGTGGCCGGAGTTCTCCGATATGAGCTGCATCAACTGCCACCACTCGCTCGAGACCAGCGGCTGGCGTCAGGAGCGCGGCTGGCCCGGCCGGGCCGGCCTCCCTTCGTGGAGCCCGCAGCATTGGGCCGTCCTTCGTCTCCTGGTCGGGCGCGCCAATCCTTCCGCACGCGCAAAGCTCGACAACGACGTGGAGATCGTCGCCGTGCGGGTCGCGAGGATGAACGACTCGAACGGTGTTCTGCAGGCAGCCAACGAAGCCCGGCGCACGATCGACAACGTCATCCCCCAGATCGCCGCCCTGAGCTGGCGCGATGACGATGTCCGCTCCATGATGCGTACCATCGCCGGCGACACAGACTTCCTCCTCACCGCCGACGTCCATTCCGCCGAGCAGACCGCGCTGGCGCTGCAGAGCCTGGCCTCCGCCCTCACCCGCAACAACCCGCGCCTGCTCAAGAGCCCGATGACCGAAGCGATCGACGCCCTTTTCGAAGAGGTCAAGAGCCGCGAACGCTACGAACCGTCACGATTCGTGCAGAAGCTGGCGGCGGTGCGGGCGGCGTTGTAGCGCCGTCAGCGTTGATCGCGATGGGAACCTATTCGTTACCCTCTGCCGAGACTAACCATTCCTGCCTCTTTTCTTTTGGCAAATACCGAGGTACCCTCGGTTGAGAGTCAGTCATGAAAGAGCTCAAATTCAAAGTCATCGTGCTGGACGACGGCAGAGTCGTCATCGAGGATGTCCCGGTGCTCCAGGGCCAGCAGGTAGAGGTCTCGATCATGATCGAGGATCCGGCGTCGCCGGGATATCCGCTGCGGGGTCTCCCCTTCCGGCTCGACGATCCGTTCGGCCCCGCCGTTGACCCGTCGGAGTGGAACGTCTTGAAGTGATTCTGCTGGACACGCACGTCTGGGTCTGGTGGGTTCACGACGACCCGATGCCGGACGAATTGAGGATGGCGATCGAGCTGAGAGAGGACGAGGGGTTTGCCGTGAGTGCGATCTCCTGTTGGGAGGTCGCCAAACTCGTCCAGTACGGAAGGCTCGATCTCCCGACCGATCTGGACAACTGGCTCGATCAGGCACTCGGAAAATCCGGCGTGCGCCTTATCCCGCTGACGCCGGACATCGCCGCCGAGAGCACCAGGCTGCCTGGAGACTTTCATCGCGACCCCGCGGATCAGATCATCGTAGCAACCGCGCGCATTTACGATCTCCCCCTCGCAACCTGCGACGAGAAGATTCGCGCCTACCCATACGTTCAACTCTTATCTCAGGACCAGTGGATTCACGATGGCTGAACCGACAGCACATCGTTTCACCTCCGCGTCAACGCCAGAATCTCGTCGGTAGACATCTTCACGCTCGACCGGCCTCTCAAGCGGCGGACGAGTGCCTGGCCGCGAGACAGCCGGGCAGGATTCGTCGATTTCACGACCTGAATCGAATTCCGCTTCGTCACAAACTCTACTTCCGTGTCAGGCAGTAACCCGAATCGCTCCCGGATCTCCTGCGGAATCGTCACCTGGCCCTTCGACGTGATGCGCATCGGGTGCGCCCGCTTACTCATACCAGTAAGAACCCTCCAATCGCGAAGACATTTTTGGCGCATTCACGCCATCCATCACAGCTCGCCGGATCTCGACTGGCTGGGTGCCTCGCGCGTTCACCCGCTCAACGAAATCCTCACCCGCTCCGTTCAGGTGATCCCATTCCTGCTCCTCGGCTTCCGCGGTGACGTCGTCGCAGGTCGTCCCTCTGCTCACGCTCTACGCCATCTTCCTTCACGCCAACGTGACATGGGACTTCGGCCCGTTTCGAGTCTCACCGATGAGAGACGGCCCGCCGCCGGCTGGCGTCATGACATGCGCCGCCCGGTATCGATGGCATGGATGCGACCGGCGGTCTGGTGGCGCAGAAGCGGGACGGGAACGTCGTGTTCACCTGCGCCAGAAAGAACGACGCTGAGTCGCTGAAATCGGCCGGCGGCTCGCAACCGATGCCGACGTCGATCGTCCCGTCGAGCCACAGCTTATTGAGCCACCATTGCAGGCCGTACGGCGAGAGATTGGCCTGATCGAACGTGTCATCGCAGCCATTCGTAGCGCCGCAACACGACGAATGGGGGAATCCGTCGACGTGCCGCGTCTCGTGGGCGTACACCGCCACGATGACCGACAGATAGATCCACTTCTTCTGAAATTCACGCGTGGCATCGTCGTGCGCGCCGATGTTGACGAACGGCCGGCCGTTGATCGTCGTACAACAACTCGGCCCGCCGCCACTGCTGATGATGTTGATGCCGCCCACCTTCGACTTCATCCAGTCATAGAGATCGCCCGGCGTCCACGGCAGATGGCCGCTCATCCCCTGATCCATGTAGTAGACGACGCGGAGCGCCTGAAGCAGCATCAACTCGTCCGTGTAGGCGTTCGACGGCATCTGTGACACCGGCTCGGAGCAGGATGGGAGCGCGGTAGGAGCCCCGTCACGCCGGATCTCGAAGTCGCCGCGAATCCGGGCAATCGCAGGATCGTTGGTCGGGCATTGATCGAGAAACTTGTTGATGTTGCGAATCTCTCCGAACGCCGGGAGAGCGCCAAGAAGCAGCGTGATGAAGATCAGAGAGAAAGGGAAGATCGGGCGCATGTCGGTCTCGGACGTCCGAGTATAGGCTCACTCGTTTCATCCTCCGAAGACCAGTCTTTGATGCTCGCGCGCTTCACTTCGATGATCGAGTGCTTCGTTGTGATGCTCAAGTGCTTCACTTCGATGATCGGGTGCTTCATTTTGATGATCGAGTGTTTCGTTGCGATGATCTAGTGTTTCATTTCGATGCTCGAATGTTTCGTTTTGATGCTCAAGTGTTTCGTTGCGATGATCTAGTGTTTCGTTTTGATGCTCGAGTGTTTCGTTTCGATGCTCGAGTGTTTCGTTTCGATGCTCGAGTGTTTCGTTTCGATGCTCGAGTGTTTCGTTTCGATGCTCGAGTGTTTCGTTTTGATGATCGAGTGTTTCGTTTCGATGCTCGAGTGTTTCGTTTTGATGCTCGCGTGCTTCGTTTTGATGCTCGCGTGCTTTGTTTTGATGCTCGCATGGTCAGTTACTGACCCGCTGCACATAAGACCGGTGGCTGTGGCATGATCCGCTGACGGAGATTCGCATGGATAACGAGCGCGAAGACAAAACCATCTACAAAGTCGTCGTCAACGGCGAGGAGCAGTACTCGATCTGGCCCGCGGATCGGGAGAACCCGCTCGGCTGGAAAGACGTCGGCAAGAGCGGCTCGAAGGCGGAGTGCCTCGCGTACATCAAGGAAGTCTGGACTGACATGCGTCCGCTGAGCCTTCGGAAGAAGATGCAGGAGATGGGCTATCCCTGAGTCACGCGGCCGGGTGTCCGCCGTTTCGTAACAGGCACCCACGTATACTCCTCCACCTCATGGGCCGCATCCACCTCGGGACGATCTTCGGTACGACGATCACCCTCGACTTCAGCTTCCTCATCCTCATCGTCTTCTTCGTCATGATGAACGCCCAGTCGTCCGGGATGCCGTACGCCCTGATCTGGGCACCGGTACTATTGATCAGCGTTCTCTTTCATGAGCTGGCTCATGCGTCCATGATCGGCGGCCTCGGGTTCGGATCGAGCGCGATCATCCTTCAGGGCATGGGAGGCGCCACTTACAATGATCGGCGCGCCCGTCCGTGGCAGGACCTTCTCATCAGCGCGGCAGGACCGGTGTCGAACTTCCTTCTGGCATGGATCGTTACGCTGCTCGTCACCAATGTTCCGGCCGCGTCGCACGACCCGTTCTTTCGCGCCCTTCTGCCACTGCTTGCATACGCGAACTGGTTCTGGGGCGTTCTGAATCTCCTGCCACTCGGCCCACTCGACGGCAACAGCATCCTTCGCAACTTCTTCAGACTTTTCCTGAAAGAGCGGTCGGCGTTCATCATCTCCATCTGGATCTCGTTGGTGGTTGGCCTCGGCATCTTTGTCTTTTGCCTCGTCACCCGACAGATCTTCATCGCCATTCTCGTTGCCTGGTACGTCTGGACGAGCTGGACGCAGTGGCAATTCTTCCGCTCCCACAACCGCACCGACTGACGACTGGACGGAAACTCACCTAAAATAGCCCCCCGAAACCTTCATGGAAGTTCAACCACCCCCGCATCTCGCCAACGCCCGAAGCGCGCTCGCCCGCTGGCTTCGAGGCGGCCGGACACGAGCTTCGCACGAGTCGCTCCGTACCACCGTGGCCATCCTGCGCGCACAGCAGGAAGCAACACTCGACGGAATCCTCGTCGTCGACGACCGCGGCTCGGTCCTCTCCTACAACCGCCGTTTCCTGGAGATGTGGGGCATCCCGGAGGAGACAGCCAGAGCCGCCGACGACAACGAGCTCCTGGGATTTGCCTCGGAGAAAGTCGTCGACTGGGACGAATTCATCGAGCTCGTCAATCACCTCTACACCCACCCCGACATCGTCCGAAGCAACGACACGGTCGTATTGAAAGACGGCCGCGTGCTCTCGCGCGCCTCCGTGCCGATCGTCTCCGGCAAAAAGATCCGCGGGCGCGCCTGGTACTTCCGCGACGTCACCGACAGCGTCCGCAACGAGACGATGCAGTCGGCACTCTTCCGCATCGCCACCCTCAGCCGCGACGCACGCAACCTCGACGAGTTCTACGGCGCCGTGCATGGCATCGTCAACGGGCTGATGGAAGCGACGTACTTTTACATCGCCGAGTACGACGCCGCGCGCGACATCCTCACCTTCCCCTATTTCGTCGACAAATATGACCCGGCTCCCATCGGACGTCCGCCCGGCCGCGGGCTGACCGCGTACGTCCTGCGCACCGGCAAACCGCTGCTGGCCACGCCCGAGGAATTCGACGAACTGAAGAAGAGCGGAGAGGTTGAATCGATCGGCGCGCCGTCCGTCGACTGGCTCGGCGTGCCGCTGTCGACCGGCGACCGCACCTGGGGCGTCATCGGCGTGCAGACCTACGACGAAGGCGAGCGCTACACGGAGCGCGACCGCGACCTCCTCGTCTTCGTCGCCCAGCACGTGGCCTCGGCCATCGAACAGAAGCGCCAGGAAGACGCTCTGCGCGAGAGCGAGCGCCGTTACCGGCAGATGTTCGAGAACAACCGCGCCGTCCAGCTCCTGCTCGATCCCGACAGCGGCCGCATCGTCGATGCCAACGTCGCCGCCGCCGAGTTCTACGGATGGGACATCGACACGCTGCGCACGATGCACCTCTGGCAGATCAATACGCTCGATGAGGAAGCCCTCCGCTCCGAGATGACCAACGTGGCCCTCCAGCAGCGCAGCTACTTCGTCTTCCGGCATCGGCTCGCCAACGGTGAAATCCGCGACGTCGAGGTGCATTCCGGCCCGATCGTCGCCGGCGGCCGCACACTCCTTTACTCGATCATCCACGACATCACCGAGCGAAAGCGTGCCGAGGAGGCCCTGCTTCTCTCCGAACAGAAGTACCGCAACATCGTCGACTACGCCTCGGTCGGCATCTACCGTTCCAAGCCGGACGGTACGATCCTGATGGCCAACCCGACCCTGGCGCGCATCCTCGGCTACGAATCGATCGAAGAGCTGCAGCGGCGCAATCTCGCCACCGACGTCTACGTCACCGAGGGCGAGCGCTCCGGCGCTCTGGAACGCTTTGCCGACAACGGCTACGCCATCGAGGAAGAGTTGTCATGGCGCAGGAAAGACGGCACACCGATCTGGGTCCAGCTCAATGCCCACGCCATCGATCTTCACGCCGGCGCCGAGGTCTTCGAAGGCTTCGTCTTCGACATCACCGAGCGCAAGCTGGCGGACCAGCAGGTCGCGGCGGCGAATGCACAACGAAAAGCGGTGCTGGACGCTGCCACGCGCGTCTCCATCATCGCCACCGATCCCCTCGGCGTCATCACCGTCTTCAACACCGGCGCGGAGAGAATGCTCGGCTACGCCGCGTCCGACGTCATCGGCATCCGCAACGTCACCGAAATCCACCTCGACACCGAGCTCGTGCAGCATGCGCGGCGTCTGGCCTTCGAGCTCAGCGAGAGACTGAACGGCTTCGACGTCCTCGTCCGCCGCGCCGCCAGCGAGGGGCTGGAAGAGCGCGAGTGGACGTACATTCGCAACGACGGCGAACCGGTCATCGTCCTCCTTTCCATCACCGCGCTGCGCGACGAGCTCGGCAATCTCACCGGATACCTCCACGTCGGCACCGACGTCACCGAGCGCAAACACGCCGAGGAAACGCTACGCCAGCAGACAGCGGCCATGACCGCGTCGATGGACGGTATCGGCATCCTCGACGGCCGGCTCGACTTCTCCTATGTCAACGACGCGCTGGCGAAACTGTTCGGCTACCCGACCGCACAGGAGCTCGTCGGCCGTTCGATCTGCGATCTCTACGAGCCTCCCGAACAGGTCCGCTTCATCACCAGCGTCGTCCCGCTCGTGCAGCAGCGCGGACGGTGGCGAGGCGAGGCCACCGGCCTGCGGAACGACGGCTCCCTCTTCCCACAGGAGATCTCGCTTACTGCCATCGAAGGGGGCGGGATGGTCTGCGTGGTCCGTGACATCACCGAGCGGACTTACGCCGAGGAGCAGATCAAGCACCTCGCCTACCACGACGCCCTGACCACGCTGCCGAACCGGCTGCTGTTCAAAGACCGCGTCAGCGTGGCCATCTCCCACGCCCAGCGCCATGACGCGCGCGTGGCCGTGCTCTTCCTCGACCTCGATCGCTTCAAGGTCATCAACGATTCCCTCGGCCACAACATCGGCGACCAGCTTCTGCAGGCCGTGGCGGCGCGGGTTCAGTCGTGCGTGCGCGACAGCGACACGGTGGCCCGCCTCGGCGGCGACGAGTTCACCCTTCTCCTGCCCGAGCTCAGTCATCCCGAGGACGCCGCCCTCGTGTCGCAGAAGATCCTCGAAGCCGTCCGCTATCCGTTCCATATCGAAGGGCGCGAGTTCTACATCACCACATCCATCGGCATCAGCATCTTCCCCGAGGATGGCATCGACGCCGAGACGCTCATCAAGAGCGCTGACACCGCCATGTACCAGGCCAAGGAGCAGGGCCGCGACAACTACCAGCTCTTCAACGCCGTCGTGAATGCCAAGGCCCTGCAGCGGATCGCCCTCGAGCACGGCCTGCGCCGCGCGCTCACCCATCACGAGCTGGCCGTGCACTACCAGCCCATCTTCGACTTCCGCACGGGCCGCATCACCGGCATGGAGGCGCTACTGCGCTGGACGCACCCGGAGATGGGTCCGATCCCGCCGGCGACATTCATCCCGCTGGCCGAAGCGATCGGCGTGATGATCCCGATCGGCACCTGGGCTCTGCGTGCGGCGTGCGCGCAAGCGAAGGCATGGCACGACGCCGGCTTCAACACCCTCTCGCTCGCCGTCAACCTGTCGGTCTGTCAGTTGCAGCAGGCCGACCTCGTCATCCTCGTCCGCGAGATCCTCGCCGAGACCGGACTGCAGGCGCGCCTGCTGGAGCTGGAGATCACCGAATCGACGGCCATGCAGAGCCCCGAGGCCAGCATCCGCACGCTCTACGACCTCAAGAAACTCGGTATCCGTATTTCGCTGGACGACTTCGGCACCGGCCACTCCTCGCTGGCCTACCTGAAGCGCTTCCCGATCGACACGCTCAAGATCGACCAATCCTTCGTCCGCGACATCACCCGCGACCCCGACACCGCAGCCATCGTCACCGCCATCATCGCCATGGGCCACAGCCTGCGGCTGAAGGTGATCGCCGAAGGCGTCGAGTTCACCGACCAGGCCACCTTCCTCAAACGCTGCGGCTGCGACCAGATGCAGGGCTACCTGATCAACTCCCCAATGCCGGCGGCGGAGTTGGGCGCGATATTGGCGGCAGGGGAAGTGCGGGTGGTGGACGGGGCGTAGCGTCGTCCAGAATTATTTTATTCGTAGGGTAGGGATTTCGCGTTCCGGGACCCTCCTACCTTTAGAGATCGTACTCGTACTCGTCGGCCACCATACAAACCTGAAGCCCACCATCGACGGTCGTCCGTGCCCGCCCGGCGGGCTGGCCGACCAGGATGTGAACTGGACCACCCCGATGAGGATCAGGAACGACGGCAAGGTGGGCATCGGCATCGACCCGATCGCAAATGCCGTGCTTCATGTGGGCGGCGATGTAATCGTCGAGGGAAACCTGGCGGCAAAATACCAGGATGTCGCCGAGTGGGTGCCCGCCGCCGAGGAGATGGCCGCTGGAACGGTTGTCGTGGTCAGCGGCACAACAAAAAACACGGTCGGACCCTCGCAGGGGGCCTATGACACGCGCGTGGCGGGCGTCGTCTCCGCCCAACCGGGCGTGATCCTCGGTGAAGCTTCGGCGAGCAAGGCAAAAATCGCCACGACCGGCCGCGTCCGCGTCCGCGTCGATGCCACCAGCCAGCCCATCGCCATGGGAGACCTCCTCGTCACCAGCGACAAACCCGGCATGGCCATGAAATCCGAGCCTCTCGACCTTGGTGGGGTTAAGATCCACAGCCCGGGAACGCTGATCGGCAAGGCTCTCGAGCCCCTCGCGGGGGGCGAAGGCGAGATTCTCGTGCTGCTCAGCCTTCAATAGGACACTATGCGAAATTTTATCGAAGTTGCGCTCTTCAGCCTCGTCTGCATCGGCGTGGCCTCCACCTGTGACGCCGCAAACGAGCCGGTCGTCACCATTACCCCAACGAGAATTACGGTGACCGGTGTTACTCCGAACGCCCAGATCCTGTTCTTTGGAGCGGGTTTTGAGCCCAAGGGATACCAGGCGATCGTCCATCACTGGTCGTCAATCGTGACCAGTACCGATCCTAATGGCAGTGTTGCCTACGATCTCAACCCGCCGGTAACCTGGAACGCGCTCTGGATCGTTGCCGACCTCTCCAACGGCCACTACAAGGTCATTTCCACGCCTGGATTTCCAACGGTTCGCGCCTGGCTTCCACGACAATACTTCAAGCGCGGAGCCGGGGCGGCTGTGAACCATTTCGCCTACGATCGCCCCGAGATCGATCTTCTCTACCTTCACCCGGGTGGAGGTGCCTGGACGCTCCAGGCCACTGACGGTGATTCGACCGACGCCGATGGAGTTGCCAACGGCACGACGGAGATCGACCTGGCAGCGCTACGCCCGCTCGCCAACGGTATGGACGCGCTCTCGGCCTTCGCTCCGGGAGGAACGTTATTTATCATCGATCCCTCGAGGCTGGACCTGCTCGAAGTCAAGATTGACGGTCCCCTTCTGGCGGGGGCACGCTGATGACCACCCGCCACCTGCGTGTCATCGCTCTTCTCGTGATCGCCGCTTTAGCCAATGCGGCTCGCGCAGATCATCCCAATATCGCTCGCGGTTTCGACGTGGGAAAGCCGTATCAGATGAATGGGATCGACAACATCAATCTGTTCAACGGGAATCTCACGGTCACTCTGCCCATCGGCCAGCGATACCACGTCAACGGCGGTCTCGGATATGGACTGACGCTCGTTTACAGTGGAAACGTGTGGGACACCGTCGATGTGGACTCGATTGTCTGCAACGGGCACCCACGCTGGGTCACGAGGACCTACCCGAACCGCCGATCCAACGCGGGCCTCGGTTGGCTTCTCTCCCTCGGCCGTTTGTTTCCCAGGAATCAGTACCCTACTCAGGATAGCCCGTACTGGCAGTACGAGACTCCTGACGGCGGGCTCCACACATTCCGTCAGGGGCTGCATGACGATCCAATCCCCCCGGTTGACGATCCGGTTATCTCCTATACCCGCGACGGCACATACCTGCGCATGACGGTAGGAACGAGCGACCGTACGGTTGAGTTTCCAGACGGTACTGCGCAGGTCTTCAAGGAACTGGACAACACCGTTAGCCCCTGGCAGCCCCTGGCAAACACCGGAAGGTGGCGTTTAACCGAAATTCACGACCGATTCAACAATGTAGTCTCGATCGAGTACACCAGCACAGCCGATAACCCGGAGATCTGGACCATCCGTGACGGTACGCGGACGCAAACTGTCTATTTCGTCGACCCGCGTCCTCAGCATTCCGGGACGCCGTATGACGTCGTGCTCGACAAAGTTGTGCTCTCGGTGTTCAACAGCGCCGCCGCGGAATGGAAGCCTGCCTACACATGGAGCACGATCGCACCCGGCGCAACAAACCAGGGGTGCAGCGGCTTCTCGGATCCCTGGAGTAACGTTCCCCTTCTTACCTCTCTCACCCTTCCCGCTGTCAACAACGTGCAGCAGGTCTATTCCATGGTCGACCCGAACGGCCTTCCCGAGTACTACCTCAACACGAACGCTTTCAATGTCGACCCCTTCAACGGCCATCTACGCGGCCTGCAACTGCCTACTCGCGGCTGGCTTGAATGGGATTACATCAATTTCATTTTTTACGCCGGGTCGGAAGATCGAATGAGCCGATCCATTGCCGTCTCGGCACGCCGGATGGTGGCCGCAAACCGGACCACGACCGCCACATGGACCTACAGGCGTCAGTCGAGCGGAAACCTGAGCTGTCTTGATTTTTCGGACCCTGGCAACCCGGTACGGGTGTATGAGCGGCCAGAGCAATTGGTCGTCTCCGTGACGTCACCGGAACAAGTTACCTCAGTTCATTATTTTTCGACATATCAGCTAACGGTTTATCAATGCGTGATCACGTCGAGCTTCATCCAGGACGAGTATGGCCTGCCGTTTACGCGCGGCGTTTCACAAGCCGGCTCGAATGGGCCCCTGTACCTTTCGGAGGAGATCTACAGCACAGCGCCGACCTCGCTGGGCACTCTCAACGGGGTCAATTTGGGGTATCGTGTTGTCGGCGGCACCCGCGTCCGCTCCGAATGGGTGAGCTACTCCTATGATCCCCTCTTCGACGGCGCCACTTATGACCTGAACGCTCGGGAGAGCGCCCACGCCACCTACTTCGAAGATGACGCGCATTGCAATGGAACGCAAACCTGCTATTCCTCACTGACCCGCTACGGTTTCGACGGCGCCGGCCACTTCCGGCAATCGTCGACCGCCGGCAACTTCCCAAGCGATACCTCAGGACACGGCAATTTCAAGACGACATTCGCAAATTATCCCAACTTCGTCCCTGCGGGTAACTGGCTGTTCAACAGATACACCGAACGATGCGTCGCTGACGAAACCGGTGAGCGGACGACAGAGATTGGGCAGTGTTCAAGCCTGGGCGCCGGCGCCTTGATATCGCAGTCGTGCTTCGATGCCACGACAGGATTTCTGAAACGCACGCGGGCATTGAGCGGACTCGGTCCGCTCGCCAGCGACGTGCTTGCCGTGTACACGCCCCAATCAGGCAACGTCAGCCAGGAAGATTATTACGGCGGCGATACGCAAACCTTGCCCGATCAGGGAACGGATTTGTGTACGGTTACGCTACCCGCGTCGCCGCAGTACAGCATCGCGAGTACCTATCTGTATGGCTCGCTCGCCAGCTCGCGATATCTCGCAACCCCAACGCACCCCGCCGATCCTTCGTTTTATAACGTAAACAATACGCTGATCGACTCCAATACCGGCCTGGTCAGGATCTCCGCCGACCCTGCAGTCCTCACAACGTCATACGACTACGATATTCTCGGGCGAGTCACACACGTCGCGCCACCCGGAGAGGCGGCGATTGATTACACGTACACGGAAGCCACGGCGTCGACCCCTCCTCAGGCCACAGTAACAAAGGTATCGGCGGCCGCCGGCACGATCCAGGCCACCACCATTTTCGACGACTTCGGGCGAGTTTCGAAAGAACAGAGATTTCTTCCGGCGGGTATCGCCTCCAGGGAAACCGACTACACCGGCTCGGGCTGGATGCAGCAGGTCTCCGAATGGGAATCGACACCATCGCATTTCACTGTGTTCTCTAATTTCGACTCATTTGGCGCCCCCGTATGATCAAGGCCCCGGACCAGACGGACAGCACCGCGGCCACGATTAATTACTACGGTACCCGTCAAGTCGAACGCACGGTGATGGTCGGGGAAACCTTGTCGGGATCGGCAGTGCAGCAGCAGGCAGCCACGACGACGGAAACCCACGACAGCTTTGGGCGACTCATCAAGGTCGACGAGTCGGATTCCGTTAGCAGTACTTCGTACCTCCACGATGCTGCCGACCGGCTTACGTCCGTTTCGATGACCGACACGCTCGCCGGTGTCACACAGCCGTCACGAATCTTCTCTTACGACGGCCGGGGCTTCCTGGCGAGTGAGACCCATCCGGAGAACGGCACCACCTTCTACAAGAGTTACGACGCGCGGGGGCATGTGGGCAGAAAACTGGCCGGAACTTCCTATTCGCAGTTCGATCTCAAGTATGAATACGACGCGGCCGAGCGGCTGGTGCATGTCTATCAACTCCTCAACCGCATCGATCCTCCCAATCCGCCGGCGGATTCGACTCAGCTCGTTAAAGAGTTCAATTTTGCCGCGGTGAACGACGGCGCGAACTACAAACTCGGCAAACTCGAGACTGCCACTCGGAGGAATTACTCGCCTGCCGGTACGGCGGACGTGAAGGAAACCTATAGCTACGCCGATAGCGCGGGCCGGCTCACGAACAAGACCATCGAGGTGACCAACGTTCAGACTGGATTGCAGTTGCAGAAATATACCCAGGATTATGAATACAACAACCTCGGGCTCTACTCCAAGATCACCTATCCGACCTGCTTCGATACGAGCCGATGCGCCAACCCGTCCTCGATGATCTTGAACCTCTCCCCTACCTACCAAAACGGCCTGCTGACAAGCGTTCCCAACTTTGCCACTGCGATCACATACGACCTGAATGGGATGGTGACGGAAATCGATCATCCCGGGGCCGTCAATGACATCGTCACGGCCGACCCGAGCCACATGGCGCGTCCATCCAGGATTCAATTCAACTCCTACGACCAGTGCAGCAGCCCGCAGATCACCCTTCCTGGTAGCAAACAGGTCACCCCGCCGGCATCTCCCGGCCTTCAGGTCACAGTGGTCGGTACGCCAACGCCTCCGCTGACATACCAATGGCTCTTCAACGGCACCCTGATCGCGGGCGAGACCGGCTCTTCCTGTTGCTCGGCAGCGGCGTCGAGTGGAACGTACACGGCGCGCCTAATCAATAGTTGCGGCAAAGGCGAAGCGTCAACCACGGTCACGGTCTGCGGCAGCCCGACCGTCACCATCAGCCCGCAGAGCGCCACGTACTCCGGGACGCCGGTCACCCTGACGGCGACCGCCAGCGGCTGCGGGACGTCGTTCACCTACCAGTGGTTCATCGGAGACGCTCCCGACACCTCCACGCCTACGGGAACGAGTTCCGCGACGTTTACGACGCCCCAGCTTCAAGCCACGACGCACTACTGGGTGCGCGTCACCGATAGTTTCGGAGGAACCGGAAACAGCAACACGGTCATCGTCACGCTCTCACTGTGCA
Organism: Thermoanaerobaculia bacterium; assembly: GCA_017883235.1. Lineage (GTDB taxonomy): Bacteria > Acidobacteriota > Thermoanaerobaculia > Gp7-AA8 > Gp7-AA8 > JADGNZ01. The sequence goes on from JADGNY010000046.1 coordinate 40,245, forward strand.
CCCCGCAGATCACGCAACAGCCCTCCAACCAGACGGTCAACTTCAACGATCCGGTGGCTAATGTTCACGTTGTCGTTAGCGGTTGTACGGGAAGGATCTTCGATTGGTATCGGGGAGCGGTGGGCGACACATCGAGACCATTCTTCGGCAATCGCGGCAACGCCACGCTCGACACATTCACCGGTTTCGAGAGTATGTCTGTGTGGGTGCGGATCGGTGGCCAGTTCCTCAACTCCGTAGACAGTACCTCGGCGGTCATCACGGTGATCCGGCCGGTTCCGACGGCCGTGAACGCCTTCGTCACACCCAACACCAACAACCAGCAGATCACGGTCTCCTGGGCATCCGTTCCGTTCACAAACCAATATCTCATCAGACGCTGCTCGAGTGCCGGATGCGTTGGGTTCACAGCTCCGGGTACTGCGACTTCCTACCAGGACTCCGTCGGGCTCAGTTCGAACACGACTTATGTCTACAGTGTCGCCAGCGCCGATTCATTCGGTACTACGTCCGCATACAGCGCTCCCAATCTGGCGACGACGATGTCGTTTGCGCCCCTTCAGGCCAACGTCACGACGATAGCCTTCAGCCATTTCGATCAGATTCGCACAGCCATCAACGCCATCCGCGCGGCACATGGTGACGGCGCGTTGACGTGGCGGCAGATCCTCGATCTTTCGAACTACACGAGCGTCCCCGTGCCGGCTTCAAACGAGCGCATCTACACGGCTCATGTCCTGGCGCTGCGCAACGCCATGAACGCTGCCCTGACCAACCTCCAGGTTCCGGCCCCGGCCTACACAGACAGCCTGGCACTGCCCACTCTCATCAAGGCATTGCACATCACCGAGCTCCAGCAACGGGCGCAATAGGAGAGGAGTGACCCATGAACAAGATCTCGCGTTTTCTTCTCTCCGCGGTCGTCTCCGCGCTGGTGGTCAGTGCTCTTTCCGCCGCGGAGCCGGCCCAGCGCTACATCGTCATCCTCAAACAGCGCTCCGGTAGCGTCCCGGATGTCGCTATCCTCGGCGGGACGATCGAGTCCCGGCAGGACGACCAGCTAATCGTTACCATCCCGGTGAGCGCCCTTGCCGCACTGAAAACCGACCCGAAAGTCCGTTACCTCGAGCGCGCCGGTGGCAACGCGTCCGAAGATGAGGTTCCACTCATCGGGGTTCCCTCCGACCCGCATCCCGGTACTGCCATCCAGACCACGCGATTCACTCCACACACTTTGGGAAACACGCCGTGGGACTCTGGAACCTATCAGTACGACGGGGCGAGAAACATCGTTTCGATCGGCAACGACAATTACCTTTATGACGGCGTTCAACGGCTCAAGCAGTCGTCGACCAAAGGGACATCCGAGACGTACACTTACGACGGCTTCGGGAACATGCAGACCAGGACGAACACGATCATCCCGCCGGTACAGCCCTCCACCAACCGTTACCAGGGATATCTCTACAACGAGGTGGGAGCCGTGTCCTCGGACGGTTTGTACGGCTTCAGCTACGACGCCCTCGGCCAGCCGCTGAGCAAGATCTACAACAACGACAACTCCACGCTCGAGTACTACATCTACACCCCTGGCGACGAGAGGATCGGCGTGCAGCGAGGCGGCTGGTGGACGTGGAGCGTCCGCGACGAGGGCGGCAAGGTGCTGCGCCAGTACAAGAGCTCGGCCACGAACCCATCCGCTCCCGCACTCTGGCTGGAGGACTTCGTCTGGCGCGACGGCCTGCTCCTCGGCTCGCAGCGTCCGGTGGAGATGGGCGGACGCCGCCACTTTCACCTCGATCACCTTGGCTCACCGCGCCTGATCACCGCGGATAACGGCCAAATGGTGTCGTATCACGACTACTACCCCTTCGGAGACGAATACTCGCCTGTTTCCCAGGAGGTATCCCACGGGTTCGACCGCGAAGATCCGATGAAGTTCACCGGCCACGAACGCGACTACGCTGGCGGGATGGGTGGGGAGGATGGGCATGCCATCGATGACATGCATGCGCGGTATTCGAACCCGACTCTTGGACGCTTCTTGTCGGTCGATCCGATTGAAGGCGCCCCTGGAAACCCACAGTCGTGGAATCGCTACGCGTATGTTCGCAACAACCCGCTCAACTTTAACGACGCGCTTGGGTTAGCTCCAGCGGCTTCTGGTTCTGCGCCTGGCAACGTGGATTGTCCGCCAGGAACCGAGGGGATCTCATGCTTCACGAAGACAGCACCGGACCCGGGCCCGCCGAAGCCCACTCTTCCAAAACCGAGACCGACCACGTGGTACGAGGACAGCGTAACTGAATTCGCCGCACGGATGGGGCAACGCTTGGCGCAACGAATGTTTAAGAAGTCAGGGCTGCTCCATCGCATTTCCCACGACAGAAGTCCCGACTTTGTGACCCTAACGTTCGCAACTACCAGCCAGTACTTCGTAGGCGGCGGTGGGGCTTTGACCCTAGACGCGCACGGAGGGCTTTATCTCACCCCAGTGATCACGGTCGGCACAGTCGGCAGGGGCTTTTCGCTTACTGCGGGATGGCTGGACCAGAACAATGCACCAAACGCAGCGGTGAGCGACGATTTTATCAGCGGCTTCGGCGGCTCATTCTCTGTAGCTCAGGGTTTTGCCTACGCCAGGACCTGGGGAGGTCCCGGCAACGGCTGGGCGAACGAGCTCGGCTGGGGGGTGCCCGGTCTGGGGATTAATGGTGGTTATGCGGTCGGACCTTTGGAGACTGGCCAGAACTGGCACTAACCTCTAGTTAACGGACATCAAATGAGAGGCGCCACCGTTGTTTTGGTACGGCTTAAGAACGGTGTGTCAGGTCTCGACCGCAAAAGCCAAGAGGGGGCGACCCTCCGATCGTTGCGCTCATAAGGAAGACACAATGCTGATCGTGTTAGGCCCGCTGCTCGTTGTGGCCGCATTTGTTATGTTTGATTTTATTGTACGAATAGAATATGCTCATTACCGCGCCCAATGGCTGGTTGACGGCAGCCCTCATGGATTTTTTTGGATACCAGATGAGGCTAAGGGAGCACTTCAAGCGTTTCCAGCGATTCGGAGCACCTGGGCCTTTAGCGTATGTTCTGGCCGATGGCTTTTTAGTACACCTGATTGGGTGCGCGAAAACTCAGCGGCACGAAACGCACTTCTAGCCTATCGTCTTTGCTGCTTTGCTCTTGTGCTGGTGATTGGTTGGTTGTTGTTGTGAGGGCGGGTCGGGGTCGACGGCGCCGAGGTTGACGTGGAGATGGGGATCTTGCGGTCGAGGCCGAAACGGCCGAAGTCTTCGCTCACCATCAGGGGGTCGATGCGGATGATGTTGGCGGCGCTCATCCCGTTGGTCAGTGCGGCGGCCAGGCGCTCGGTGAGCGCCGGATCGTTGTAGGTCGACTGGACCGATTCGCCCGCGAGCAGTTCGAAGATCGGCGCGCGATCGTCGGGGACGAAGGAATGGCACTTGGATGCCGTCGGAGGTCAGGGTGGCCCGTGGACACCGGCTCGCGCCCGGAATATGCTCTCCTCTCCCCGACAATCGAAACAGTGGAAAAGGAGGGTGTTATGAATACTGTCCGGCGTCTTCTCCCACTCATCGCCTGTCTCATTGCCACCGCTGTTCTCGCCGCCACGACCAGTAACCTGCCCAAAACGAACACACGCGATGCCATCAAGGCGTACGTAGAGAACGCAGCGAAGATCGTCCAGGAGAGCGGACCATCCTGCGCCACGTTCTCGTCGCCGGAATGGCGGGGAGGTGACTATTACATCTTCGTCCTCGGGCCCGACGACGCGCTCATCTGCCATCCCACGGCCGGCATGATCGGCAAGCCGGCCGCCGCCATCGTGAATGCGAAGGGAGACAAGGTCGGAGAGGGGATCGCCGCGAAGGGGAAGGGAACGGGCGCCGGCTGGCTCGAGTACGACTGGCCACAGCCGGGCAAGACCACCGAACAACCGAAAAGCACGTACGTCATGGGCGTGACCGGTCCTGACGGGAAGCACTATGTCGTCGGCAGCGGCGGCTGGAACGTGAAGAAATAGCGACGCGAGCGCGCGGATAGACTCCGGGAGTGTGTTAGTGCAGCAACTCCAACACCCCCAACGTCATCGCCTTGATCCCCCCTCGTAGCGTCGGATCAGGGAGTGGCTGGAAGCCTGACGAATGCAGCGACGGCAAGCGCTGGCCGCTGGCGATCTTGGCGGGGTCGACGGCGCCGAGGTTGATCATAGAGACGGGGATCTTGCGGTCGAGGCCGAAGCGGCCGAAGTCTTCGCTCACCATCAGGGGGTCGATGCGGATCACGTTCGCCGCGCCCATGCCTTTGGTCAGCGCGGCAGCCAGGCGCTCGGTAAGCGCCGGATCGTTGTAGGTCGACTCGACCGATTCGCCGGCGAGCAGCTCGAAGATCGGCGCGCGATCGTCGGGAACGCCGGCCGCAAGCGCGATGCCGCGGGCGATCCGTTCGATCGATGCCAGCACTCTCTTGCGCACCTCGGGTTTGTACGTGCGCACGGTCATCAGGAGCTGCACCTCGTCGGGGATGATGTTTCGCTTCGTCCCTCCGTGGATCGAGCCGACGGTGACGACCACCGGATCGAGCGGCGAGTCTTCGCGGCTGACGATCGTCTGCAGCGCGTTGATGAACTGTGCCGCCATCACCACCGGATCCTTCGTCGACTGCGGCGCCGCGCCGTGGCCTCCCATGCCGCGGATGGTCACGTTCACCGAGTCGGCGCTGGCCATGAAGTAGCCGGGGGTGTAGCCGATCTGGCCCGCCGGCATGCTGGCGTTGTCGTGGAGGGCGATGATGAAATCGGGCTTGGGAAAACGCTCGTAGAAGTGGTCGCGGAGCATCCCCTCGGCGCCCTTGACCACCTCCTCCGCCGGCTGGCCGATGAGCATCACCGTGCCATGCCACTGCGACTTGAGCTGCGCCAGCATCTTTGCCGTGCCGAGGAGCGTGGTCATGTGGATGTCATGTCCGCAAGCGTGCATCACCGGCACGTCATCGCCGGTGGGACTCTTCGCGCGGACGCTGCTCGCATAGGGCAAACCGGTCTGCTCCAGCACCGGCAGCGCATCCATGTCGCTGCGCACCAGAACGGTCGGGCCGGCACCGTTCTTCATGATGGCCACGACGCCGTAGCACGTCGTCCCCGGCTCGGTGTACTGGCCGACCGGATAGGTCACCTCGTAGCCGAGCTCGCGCAGGCGCGACGCCACCAGCGCCGACGTGTTCTTCTCCTGCATCGACAGCTCCGGCGCGGCGTGGAGTTGCTTGTAGGTCCCGACCAGCGAGGGGATCTCGCGGTCGATCATCTGATCGAGAGAAGACTGTGCGAAGGCGGACGAGACGATGAACAGAGTGAGGAAGGCGATTCGCTTCATGGGGTGATTATGCGGCTTTGCCCGTTGGCTGCGCTCCGCGCGTTGTCTGCGATGACCTCCGCGGCGCCGCGATCGACCATTCCGAGCTGACCACCAATTCCGGTAGATGCGGCGCACCCCTGGAGGCCATGAATGGACTCGTGGAGACCACGAATGGACTCGTGGAGACCACGAATGGACTCGTGGAGGCCACGAATGGGCTCGTGGAGGCCACGAATGGGCTCGTGGAGGCCACGAATGGGCTCGTGGAGGCCATGAATGGGCTCGTGGAGGCCATGAATGGGCTCGTGGAGGCC
>JADGNY010000147.1 GCA_017883235.1 Thermoanaerobaculia bacterium
TTTGGTTGACACGCCGCAAGGGCGACCGCCAGAAACACTACGAGCGACTTCCATTTCATGGCGCGCAGGGTACGGGCGGGTGGTGGGAGGGGCGATGCATGGGATGTAAATTCGGCGTGAAGAGCCCGCTAGCGGTCAGCGGCCCTCGCCTGTGCGATCTGCCATTGCTCTGCCAACTCAAGCGATGTCACCCACTCATCGACGTAGGTGAAGTCGAGCGCTTCTTTTTGCGCACGAAGAATGCCTGCAACATCGTCGATCTGACGATCCGAACCGCCGATCTTTGCCCATTCGAGTTTGGCAATCACCACGTCCTCGGCGGACGCAATCGGCATTTGCGTGCCGTCGTACTCAACCTCCCTCCGCCGCTCGAACTCTGTGCGGCTGAAGGGACGATCTTTCCTGATCACGAGGTCGACCTTCCAGCCTCCTGAAAAATCGATCACGTTGAAGTCCGTATTGGTATCGAGAGCCGCGGCGGCGGCCTCCTGACTAACGTAAAGACCCATGCGCTTGAACCGTTCCACGATCAATCGCACCTGCTCCCGCGTGACCACGACAACCAAATCGACGTCGTGCGTTGTCCTCGGCTCGCCGTAAAGCGAACTGGCAAGAGAGCCTGTGAGCATGTAAGGAACGCCAGCAGCGTCGAGTGCGGCGCGAATCACGCGAAGGAACTTTGCGAATTCCACGAGGTCTACTCGGGCCGGCCGTAGAGCTGTTCGGCAAGAGCGCGAATCGCGTCTTGCTCGGAGTATTCAGGGTGACGCTGCCGTATGCCAGCGATCGTGAACGATCGCGCGACCTCGGAGAGCTCAATGGCCAGTTTCAAACGACCGGCCGGACCAAGCTCGCGATGGATCCGCTCCTGGATCTCGGCGGCCTCGGGGGATGTGTCGAGTGCTCGCATCGTTGCGTAACGATACTACTCCCGACACCGAGCGCCGGCATCCCGAGGACACCGGCGCTCGATACCGCTACTGTTTCACTCTCTTCAGCGCTTCCATCTCCAGCGCCACCACGTCCTTCGGAATCGGCGCGTAACCGAGCTGCGTGGCCAGACCCTGTCCACCGGAGAGCGCCCAGCGGGTGAAGTCGACCATGATCCGCGAGCGGGCCACGTCGCTCGGCGACTCCTGCAGCAGGAGCCAGGTGAACGACGAGATGGGATAGACATCGTGTCCCGGCGCATTCGTGATCGAGACGCGGAAATCCTTCGGCATGTTCTTCGCGGCGGCGGCCGCGGCGTTCGAAACGGTCTCCGTCGATGCGCGCACGAACTCCCCGTCCGCGTTCTGCACCGAGCCGTACGAGATCTTGTTCTGGAGGGCGTAGATCAGCTCGACGTAGCCGATCGAACCGGGTGTCTGCTTGACCAGACCGGCGACGCCCTCGTTCCCCTTCCCGCCGACGCCGACCGGCCAGTTCACCGAGGTAGCCACGCCGACAGTCTTCTTGTAGTCGGGCGAGACCTTCGACAGGTAGTCGCACCAGATGTAGCTCGTGCCGGAGCCGTCAGAGCGATGAACGACCGTGATCTCCGCGCCAGGTAGATTGACGCCGGGATTCAGATTTCGAATCGCCGCGTCGTTCCACTTCGTAATCTTGCCGAGATAGATGTCGGCCAACACCTTTCCGGTGAAGTGCAGCTCAGCGCTTACATCGGGGATGTTGTAGACGGGGACCACACCTCCGAGAACGGTCGGGATGTGAAGGATGTGGAAACCGGCGGCGGCAATCTGATCGTTCGTCATCGGACCATCGGATGCGCCGAAAAAGACCGTGCCGGCGGAAAGCTGGCGGATACCGCCGCCCGAGCCGATCGACTGATAGTTGATCTCCACGTTCGGATGGACCTTGTGGTACTCGTCGAACCATTTCGAGTAGATCGGGTACGGGAATGTCGCGCCGGCACCGTTGATCTGCACGGTCTGGGCGGACGCAGCAGTAGCTAGCAGCACGATGGCCGCGAGGAACAACCTCTTCATTTGTCTCTCCTTAAGAATCTACGCGGTTGAACATTTGCAAGGTATGTGGGCGGAGCCTTGGGCAACCCACGCAGCCGGCCGTGCCGGCCTTAGAAGTTGACGAGCATCTTCACTTCGAAATTGGTCGTGTTCGGAGCGGCGGGAGTGAGACCCGTTCGCTTGAGTGAATCGCGGTCGAACAGGATGGCCATGGACTTGCCGCTCAGATTCGGGACCCAGTAGGCGATGCCGTCGATGTCGCGCTTCTGCTTCTGCGAATTGATGGCATCGTTCGGAAAGTAGTCGTCGTGGCGGATCAGCGCTTCCCATCCGGTCGTGCCGAACTTCGGCGTGACCCACACCGACCAACCCTTCTCGCTGATCTGCGGCTTCGTCACCGTCGGCCGGTCCTTCGCGCGCAGCACATCGAGGCCGGCATTGAACAGCGTATGCTCGTACGTGACCTGGCCGATCATCCGCTCCCGTTTGCCATTCTCGACGTAGTGGTCCGCGATGAGAAAGCCGGTGAACCGCAGACCCTTCAGCAACGGGCCGCCGAGCGGCATCGGACGGACCGTACCTCGGATCTCGAAGCCCTTCTCGTTGTTGACCTCGGCTTTGTTGTAGTTCTCGCCGTTATAGAAGCCGGCGTGGACGTCGCCGTAATTGCCGTTGAAGCTGTAGTGACCGGAGAGGCCGTTGTCGGCCGACGAGATCAGTCCGACGCGCTCCGCGAACATGGTTCCCTGGAAGCGATAGCGGTAGATGCCCTCGCTGTAGTCAAGGTACGGAGTCTGCTGCTGGCCGAAGCGGACCCAGGAGCCCTTCGTCGTCCAGTCGTCGAGGTTGAGCTGCGCGTACGCGTACTTCAGGCGGAAGATCTGGCTGCCGCTGAGCGACGGCCCCGTGCTCGTCTCGCGCGACACGTCCGGCGTGATGCGGAACGCGATCATGTGGTTCAGATTGCCGGTGATGTTGATGTACGCGCGGGTGATGTTGAACGCGCTGTTATGGATGGTGTTGCCATCCGAGTCCTTCGAGGTTGGTGAGTCGACATAGGTGTAGTCGCCGAAGATCGTGGCCCCGACATTGACCTTGGGCGTGTCATCCGGCGGAGTAACACCGGCGGCGGGTGTGACCTGGGGGAAGGCGCCGGTGGCGATTGCCGCCACGGCGAGGAAACAGGCTGCCGTCTTGCGAAAACTCATTGATTGCGATGCCTCCTTGTTGGTGACGCGATCGTAGGCGTATGCCGCCCAATTTGCTTGAGGCGGAAGTAAATTCGATGTGAATGAGCGGTACGATCTGGGCTACGCGGGGGTGGGGAGTCGGGAGTCGGGGGTCGGAGAATTAGAGAGCTTAAGGTTCACCCGAGCTCTACGATTCCCGACCCCCGACCCCCGACTCCCTGGTACCCACATAGGAGACCTTCCATGTTCCGACGAATCGCCAACCTCTTCCGCGGCTTCCTGAGCCTCTTCATCGGAGGCCTCGAGCGGCAGAATCCAGAAGCGCTGCTGGAAGTCGAGAAGGAGAACCTCCGCAGGCAGATCGCCAACTACAACCAGGGCCTGGCGGCGCACGCCGGTCTCTGCGAACGGCTGATGACGCAGGTCAAGCGGCTGGAGCAGGAAGAACGCGAGCTGCGGGCCAAGACCGCCGCGAATCTTCGGGCCGGCAACCATGATCTGGCCAGCCAGCAGGCCCTGCGGCTGCAGACGGTGCAGCGGGAGCTCGTCGAGAATCGGACGCAACTCGGATCGGCGGAGGCGACTTACAAGGAGTTGTTGCGTGCACGCGACGTCTCGGTGAAGGCGGCGCAGGTGAAGCTCGAGTCGCTCAGGAACAGCATCAACGATCTGAAGATCAAGCGCGCCACCGCTGAGTTGAGCGAGATGGCCTCGGGGATGATCTCGCAGATCGGCGGCTCCGGCGACACGCTCAACCGCCTGCACGAGATGGTCGAGGAGGAGCGGGAGCAAGCCTCGGGCCGCGCCCGCGTCGCCCGCGACTCCCTGCACTCGGCGGATATCGACATGCAGGAGCACGAACAGAAAGCGCTCGCCGATCAGGCTCTGGCCGACTTCGCGCTGAAAGAAGGTCTGGCGCTGGAAGCCCCGCGCAACACGGTCACGATCGAGAGAAAGCCGCCGGCCGAGGCGAAGAGGCTGGGGCCGCACGAGGAGTAGGATCTCCGATCAGAACCGGCTTGGAACATGTACGTTTGGAGAAGATCATGAAAAAACTGGCCGTTGGCCTTCTGTTGTCTCTGGTGTTCAGCGGCCGGGCTCTGTCACAGGAATGCTCGTCGCGGCTGCAGGGATTCGTGAACAAGACCGGCTATAAGCTGATCGTGGCCAAACCATGCAAGGTGTGGGTGGCTACATACGCTTTAACCATCCCTCGGGGGGAGGGCGTTACGGGATTGTTGCTGCTTGCCCAGGAAGGCGAAATGGGCGTTGTCGGCGCAGTCGTGCAATCGAAGGCCAAGCTCCATCTGACCGCCGACCTTCTGCAAAAACTGATGAAGATGAACAACTCACTGGATTACGTGAAGGTGGGCATCGATGACGATGGGGATCTGTTCGTCAGGTCCGAACTGCATATGGAGAGCGTAACCGGCGATGAATTCAGCGCGGTGGTAAAGAAGGTCGTCGAAGCCAGCACGAAGATTTCTGACATCCTCAAAGAGTAGCTGTCTCGCGGTTGTGCGGTCTCCCGGAAAGGGGCGCGGACTCACCAGGCAAGCAAGCAATCGCGCTACCCCGAGACCAGGCAACCGCTGGTTATGAACGGAAACAGAAGGAATCCTCCGTGAGCTCAGAAGCGACAACCGCAAGCAAGATCGAGTGGGAGCCGGTGCTCGTGACCTGTATCGGTGTGGCGGTCCTGCTGCTGGGCGCGTGGCGCTACTATCTGCGGGACCATTTTGGATTTAGCGATGCGCTGGCCTGCGGCCTGCTGCTCATCCCGGCGGCCGCGCTCCTGCTGCTGACGAGTTACGTTTTCCAGCATGCCAGGCTTGCGGTGGTGTTCCCCCTTTTCATGGCCGGAGTGCTCGTTTGCGCTTACCCCCCGTTTGCCGTGGCACTGGGATTAGCACTGGTGGGAGCCATCGTTCGCCCAGCGCTACGCGGGCGTCAGCGAAAATAGGCACGCCGAGGTTACGGTGGGCGAAACCCGACGGCCTTCAGCCCGTCGGTGCTAATCTCGTTTCGTGAGTCGGGTCACCGTGAAGGTCGCCGTATTTCTCGCGGGGGCGGCCTTGATGGGTCTCGAAGTGTCGGCGTTTCGGATCGTCGGCCGCGTCTTCGGCACGGCGCTACGCGAAACCACCACCGTGATCGCGGTGTTCATGGCGGCGATGAGCATCGGCTATTGGGGTGGCGGCAGGATCGGCGATCGCTGGCCGAGCGGCCGGACTCTGGCCACGGCGCTCCTCGGTGCGTCGTTGGCCACGGCAATCGTCCCATGGCTCGATCGTATCGTATCGCTCCGCATCTCCGAGTCGGGCACCGCCATCTCGTTCCATGCGCTGATCGCCAGCCTCTCTCTCTTCTTTGTACCGACGCTCCTTCTATCGGCGGTTTCGCCGATCGCCATTCGGCTCGTGGCCACCCAGACGGCGCACAGCGGAAGCACGGCGGGATCGATCTCTGCTTTGTCGACCATCGGCAGCATCGCGGGCACAATCGCGACCGCATTCGTCCTTCTCGACTGGCTGCAGAGCATCAATCGTACGGTGCTCGTGGTGGCCATGACGTTGTTCCTGACCACGCTCATCGTGCTCGCGGGCGAAGCCGAGCGAAGGCGACGGCCCGTGGTCTTCACGATGATCGCGGCGGCGCTCGCACTGGTCGCATACGCCGGAACTGCCAGTCTGAATGCACGCGCACCCCATAATGCACTACAGAACGTCCTCTTCGAGCGCGACAGCCCGTATCACCACATCATGGTTCGCGAGCATGCCCGAGGGCGATTTCGCGTGCTGCAGTTCGAGCTGACGGCCGTGCAGAGCTCAATGCTGGTGCGTGATCCCGCCGGGCCGGGTCTGGCCTATATCGACGTTTTTCACCTGGCAAAGGTGATCCGGCCCGAGGCGAAATCGCTCCTCATGATCGGATTGGGAGGAGGGACGGCCGTCAAACAGTTTCTGCGCTTGTACCCCGACGTAACGATCGACGCCGTGGACATTGACCCGATGGTGGTCGAAGTGGCGCGCAAATTCTTCATGCTGCCCGAGTCCAACAGGCTTCGGGTGACGGTCAGCGATGGGCGCGTGTTCCTGAAGGGCACGACGAAGAGCTGGGATGTCATTTTCGTCGACAGCTACACGAGCAACCGGTATGGGTCGACGATCCCGCCGCATCTCGTAACACGCGAATTTTTCGTCGAGGCGAAGCGTCATCTCAATCCCTCTGGCATCGTACATTTTCATTGTGCGACGAACATCGAAGCGCCGATGGCGCAGGCGGTCTACCGCACGCTGCGCGATGTGTTTCCCACGGTCATCGCCGTCCCCGGGACGGGATATACGGAATTGTTCGCGACGACCGCGCTCGAGCCGATCTCCCGCGAAATGTTGATCGCGCGCACGCGGCCTCTTCCCTGGGCGGATCTACGCGTACGCTCCGCGGCGATGACGGACCGTCCGCCATTGCCGTCCGCGCCGCTCCTGACAGACGACTACGCGCCGGTCGACACACTCTTGAGAGGCAAGTGAGAATCTAGGCCGGCACGGCCGGCGGCGCTGGTTGCCCAAGGCTCGGCCACCATCTCTGCTCGATCGTTCTGCCGCGCAGACTCCTAGTCCACCACCTCCCCCGACAAATCCACGATCGGATACTCCATCTTCAGCGAATCGAGCGCATCGGCGAGGACATTGCCGATCACCAGGTTGCGGTACCACTTGGCGTTCGCGGGGATGACGTACCACGGCGCGTGCTTCGTCGACGTCTTCTCCAGCACGTCGTCGTAGGCGTCCATGTAGTCGTCCCACAGCTTTCGCTCTTCGATGTCGCCGTGCTGGAACTTCCAGTGCTTCTTCGGATCGTCGATCCGTTCCTGCAGGCGTTTGCGTTGTTCTTCCCGGCTGATGTTGAGGAAGAACTTGAGGATCACCGTGCCGCTCGCGGTCAGGGCTCGTTCGAAGGCGTTGATCTGCTCGTAGCGTTTGCGCCACACCTTCTCCTTGACCAGGTTGTGGACCCGGACGACGAGTACGTCTTCGTAATGGCTGCGGTTGAAGACGGCGATCTCGCCGAGGCCGGGCGTTTTGGCGTGCACGCGCCACAGAAAGTCGTGATCGAGCTCCTCCTCGGTCGGCTTCTTGAACGAGAACACCTGCACGCCGGACGGACTGACGCCGTTCATGACGTGGCGCACCGTCCCGTCCTTTCCCGAAGTGTCCATCCCCTGAAGGACGATCAGAACTTTGTGATGGTGCTCGGCGTACAGGAGCTCCTGCAACTCGCCCAGCCGCTGCTGAACTTTCAGAGATTGCTCCTTGCCGTCAGCCTTGTCGCCGCAGAGCGGCGTGGCGTCTGGGTCGAAATCTTTCATGCGGACCTTGCTGCCGGGTTCTACGCGATGGACGTTCGTATTCATGGTGCGATTCTCCTCCTGTTGGGCCACACTTCACCTGCATTTCGCATAGTCTCTCCACCGCCGGAGAATGAGAGCGCAGATACTGCTCGTCCCCACCATGGCCAAACCAAAGCGGATTGCCGCCATCGACGTCGGCACCAACTCGATCCATATGATCGTAGCGGAGACGCGCGAGCACGGTTATCGCGTGGTCGACCGGGAGAAGGAGATGGTCCAGCTCGGTCTGTCCAGCCTCGACGGCCAGCCGCTCACCGCCGACGCCATCGAGCGCGGTGTGGCCACGATCGGAAAGATGGCGGAGATCGCGGCGAAATGGAACGTCGACGAGATCGTGGCCGTGGCCACTAGCGCGGTGCGCGAGGCGCCGAACCGCCGCGATTTCCTGCGCCGCGTGAAAGATGCGACCGGCGTAAAGGTGCGCGTCATCTCCGGCGAGGAGGAAGCAGACTACATCTTTCGGGCCGTGCGCTCGGCCGTGGATGTGGGTGCGCAGACGGCGCTGTGCATCGATATCGGCGGCGGCAGCGTGGAGTTGATCGTCGGCACCGCCGACGAGACGTACTTCACGCGCAGCGAGAAGCTCGGCGCACTTCGCCTTGCCCAGCGCTTCCACCTGATCGAGCGCCCGACGGCGCGGGCAGTCGCTCAATGCCGGCGTCATGTCGAGGATCGTGTGGCGAAGCTTCGCCGCCGCATCGTCCGGCTCGGCGTCGATCTCTGCGTCGGCACGTCCGGCACGATCCAAACGCTGGCCACGATGGCCTCGCCAACGGAGAGCCCGGCTCCCGCGCACGGTTTGCGCCGTCTGGAGCGCTCAAAGGTGGCCGAGCTCATTCCGATTCTTGCGTCACTCACCGCCGCCGAGCGCGCCGGGCGATTCGGGCTGGACGCGCCGCGCGCCACCAGCGTTCTCGCAGGCGCCCTGGCACTGGATGTCATTCTCGGGATCTTCGACATCGAGGAACTTCTGGCATGCCCCCTGGCGATGCGCGAAGGGATGCTGGAAAGCCACGTAGCCGCCCTCGAAGAATCGGAGGAGAGCGGCGGCTCGCTGCGGCAGGCGTCCGTGCTCTCGCTGGCGCAGCGGACAGATTGTGATCTGAAACACGGGATGCACGTCGCCAAACTGGCCTCGCGCATCTTCGACCAGACCAAGCCGTTGCATGCGCTCGAACCGCAGATGACCGGCCTGCTCGAATCGGCGGCCGTTCTGCATGAGGCCGGACTGCACGTCAGCGACCGCGGCCACCACAAGCACAGCTATTACCTGATCCGCCACGCCGACCTGCGCGGCTTCACCGATGAAGAGATCCTCATCATCGCCAACGTTGCGCGGTACTACCGGAAGGCGTCGCCCGAGGTCTCGCACGCGAACTTTTCCGAGTTGACGCCGACGCAGCAGCAGGACGTGGAGAAGCTCGCCGCCATCCTGCGCATCGCCGAGGCCCTCGACCGCGGCCACCGCGCCTCGGTGCGCGACGTCGCCGTACGCGTACGCCGCGATCAGGCACGCTTCCTGATCCGTACGCGCTCGGATGCGTCAGTGGAAATCGCAAGCGCCCGAAAGCGAGCGAAGTATTTTGCGCAGTTGTTTGATGTGGAGGTCGTGGTCGAGGCGATGTGAGGATTTGAGGTTGCCATGGACAAAACCGAGAAATTCATCGTCCTCTTACGTCACGGAATCGCGGAGTCGCATGGCGCGCGTACGGACGACGACGCGCGCGTGCTGACCGAGACCGGCAACCGGCGCATGAAGCAGATCGGCCGCGGGCTGGCCAAACGCTTCCCGAAGGCGGAAGTCATCTATTCGAGTCCGCTCATTCGTTGCGTCGAGACGGCGGAGTGGGTGGAGAAAGGCTACCGGTCATCGATCGTCGTGAAGACCCTCGAGGCGCTCAGGCCTGACGCGGATTTCGCGGAGTTCCGTACGTTGATCGGCTCCAGCGAGGCGCGACGGATCATCTGCGTGGGCCATGAATCGAATCTCTCGACAGCGATGCTCGCCCTGACGAAGATGACCGCCGACGGTCCGATCGAGCTGAAGAAGGGTGGCTGCTACGGCCTGCGAATGTTCGACGACGGCAGCGCGTGCCTGGAGTGGATGTTGCCGCCGCGCGTTCTGCGGCGGCGGTAACCGGCGCCGTCATTTCTTCTTTTTCTTTTTCTCCTCGTCCGTCTTTTTCGGCTTTGCGGCCTTTCGCACTTTTTTTACCTGCTTGCGAATGACCTTCGTCGCTTCCTTCACAGTCTTCTTCCCCTGCCGCAGACCGAGGGGAAGGGTGGCCGAGGCGACGACGACTTCCATCACCGAGGCGGCTACGCGCTCGACGAACAGCTCCTTGTCTGCGGGCGACATCGCCTTCCAGTTCTCGACCAGTGTCTGGATGGCGCTCGCCGGAACCGCGGTGGCATTCTCCCCTTCCGGCGTGGCAGGAGGCGCGGGAGCTTCGAAGTGCTCAGCAAGGTGATCGAGGGAGCGGATTCCGATGTCCTGAATGTAATTGGCGACCCGTTTTGGCAAGAGACCGTTGGGCATGTGCGTTTCATCCCTTCAATGCTTCAATGTTTTTTCTTCTTCTTGGCCTTGCGGCGGAATGACGCCGGATGACGAATGCTCTCTTCGTATGGACCGACGCTCACCGAATCGGCGCGGGCGATGGTGATGAACGTCTCCTGACTGCGTATCGGACGCTGCTCGCCGGGCGTCCGGCGGCGGTAGGAGCCGTCGGCGTCGAGCGTCCAGCTTTTTACGTTGTCGGCCAGCGCAATCGGCAGGATCTGATCGCTGATGCGGCGGGCAACGGCATCGTCGAGGATGGGGAAGGTCGTCTCGATCCGCCGGAGAAAATTGCGCGGCATCCAGTCCCCGCTCGAGATCCAGATCTCCGGCGCGCCGCCGTTGGCGAAGCGGAAGATGCGTGCATGCTCGAGGAAGCGATCGATGATCGATGTCACGCGGATGTTCTCGCTGACGCCGGGCAGGCCGGGCACAAGGCAGCAGATGCCGCGAACGAGCAGGTCGATCTGCACGCCTGCGCGGCTGGCGCGATAGAGCGCCTCGATGACACCCGGGTCGACAAGCGCGTTCATCCTGGCCACGATGAAGGCCGGCTTCCCTTCGGAGGCGTTCTGCGTTTCGCGGTCGATCGTACGGATCGTCCAGCGCAGGTAGTCCATCGGCGCGACCACGAACTCGCGCCACTTCTGCGTCAACCCTTTTGCCTCGATCAGCTCCTGCACGCCGGCCACGCTGAAGCCGGTGAGAAGGTTCATCAACTGGGCCGCGTCGGCCCCGAAGTCGGGATTGCAGGTGAAGAGATCGACGTCGGTGTAGAGGCGCCCCGTGACGGCGTTGTAGTTGCCGGTCGAGAGATGGACGTAGCGGCGCAGCTCGCCCCCTTCGCGCCGGACAATGAGGCAGAGCTTGCAATGCGTCTTGTAACCGACGATTCCGTAGACGACCTGCACGCCCGCTTCCTCGAGCGTTCGTGCCCAGGTGATGTTCTTCCTCTCGTCGAAGCGCGCCTGCAGTTCGACGACAGCGGTAACCTGCTTCCCCGCCCTGGCCGCCGCGGAGAGCGCGGCGATGATCGGCGAGCCGGGATCGGTGCGGTAGAGCGTCTGCTTGATGGCCACGACGTCCGGATCCTCGGTGGCCGTCTGCACGAACTCGATCACGGCGGTGAATGAGTCATAGGGCCGGTGCAGCAGCAGATCGCCTCTGCGGATGATGGCGAAGATGTCGTCGGTCGTCGCCAGTTCGGCCGGCATGCGCGGGTTGAACGGCACCTCTTTCAGCGCCGCGTTCGGGATCTGCGTATAGACCTGCTGTAGGTCGCCGAGCTTCAGCGGGCCAGGAGCGAAGAAGATGTCGTCCGGCGAGGAGTCCGTTGCGTTGGCAAGCAAGGCCACCAGCGGATCGTCCGCTCCCTCCTCGATCTCCAGCCACACCACCTCACGCCGCTCCCGGCGCCGCAGCTCGATCTCGATGCTCTTGAGGAGATCCTGCATGTCCTCTTCTTTGACGTCGATGTCGGAGTTGCGGATGACGCGGAAGGCCGCCGAGCGCAGGACCTTGAGGCCGGGGAAGAAGCGATGGAGGTGCGAGGAGATGACGTCTTCGAGCAGCACGAAGCGCGTCTTCTCCGGCATCGGCACGAGGCGGGGAACCGACTCCGGGATCTTGATGATGGCCACGTGCCGCTCGCCGCGCTCGGACTCCAGTTGCAGCGCGAGATTGAGCGAGAGATTGGCGATGAAGGGGAAGGGATGGGCAGGGTCGATGGCCAGCGGCGTCAGGATCGGCTCGAGGTCGCGGCAGAAGTACTCCTCGACGAAATTGCGCTCTTTCTTGCCGAGGTCGGCGACCCGTTCGACGCGGATCCCTTCCTTGCGAAGGGCCGGGATCAGATCCTCCCCGAGGCAACGGTAAATGTGGCGCAGCAGCGAGCGGGCACCCTCGCGCACGGCCTGCAGGCGTTCCAGGCCGTGTCCACGCGGATCGGCGGGAACATTGGCCGCAATGAGGTCACGGATCTCGCCGACCCGGATCATGAAGAACTCGTCGAGGTTGAGCGCGCAGATGCTGAGAAACTTCACACGCTCCAGCAACGGCACCGTCTGATTTCTGGCCTCGGCCAGGACACGCTCATTGAACGCGAGCGCGCTCAGCTCGCGGTCAAAAAGCGGCACGGCCAGAGGAATCGCCGGTTGCGGCGGCTTGACCTCGGATGCCGTAGCAGCTTCGGCGGCAGGTTCTGTCTCGATTACGGAAGACATCAGGCCGGTTGAGGACACCGTTATATGCGCGAATCCGCGTCGCCCCGTGTAAATTTTCTAAGCAATCCCTGCGCCTTTTGAACGGCGGCCGGTCCTTTCCCTGCCCAGGTTGGCATCATCCCTGAAGAGCACAGCCGTATCCGTACGAGGGAACTGCCATGTTTGATGACGTCCTGATCGAATCCGCGGGCAAGGACAAGAAGAAAGGTGGATGGAAAACGGTGCTCATCTCCGCGTTCCTCCACATCATCATCATCGGCGCGGTCGTCGCCGCGGGCCTGTACGTCAAGAAAAACCCCGAGATCATCACCAAGCCGATTGAGGCGTTCGTCGTCTCGGCACCGCCGCCGCCACCTCCTCCCCCGCCCGCTGCGTCGCATGCGTCCACCCCTCACGTGCAGCAGCAGACACCCCAAACCCATCCGACCTTCCACCAGCCGACCCATAAACCGCGAGAAGTGCCCCAGGTCGACGTGCCCACCGACACCACCGGCGGCCAGGAAGGCGGCGTTGTCGGCGGCCAGGTGGGTGGAGTGATCGGTGGAGTCGTGGGAGGAGTGGTCGGAGGAACGCTCGGCGGCACCCTCGGCGGCCAACTCGGAGGACAGCTCGGCGGCACCGGCGACAAGCCGATGCGGGTCGGCGGTGACGTATTGCCCCCCATTACCGTCACACGTGTCGAGCCGGTCTACACCGACATCGCGCGCAAGGGCCGCATCAGTGGAGTCGTCGTCATCGAAACGATCATCGACCGGAACGGCAACGTCACCGATGCGCGCATCCTCAAAGGTTTACCGCTCGGACTCGATCAATCGGCCTTGGACGCCGTAAAACGCTGGAAATTCAAACCTGGAATGCTCGGTGGGCAGCCGGTTCCAGTTATCTTTACGCTCACCGTGAATTTCACATTGCAATAAGGAGAAGTACATGGAGAACAACAGTTTCAGCCTCCTCGGGATGTTGGGGACCATGAATTGGATCGCGCGCGGCGTCGTCGTCGTGCTGGCGCTCATGTCGATCTGGTCGCTGACGATCGCCATCGAGAGGCTGCTCCGGTTTCAGCGCGCCAAGCGCGAGTCCCTGGCCATCGCCCTCGGCGTCACGCCGCTGCTCAAGCAGCACAAGCTCGAGGAAGCGATCACGCTGACGAGCGACAAACGCTACCGCCACTCGCACCTGGCGCGTGTGCTGCGCGCGGGGCTGACCGAGTTCCAGTACGAGACGACCCAGGCGCTCCCGGACGATTTCGACATCGTGGCCTCAGGCCAGCGCGCCATCGAGCGCGAGTCGCTGATGACGACGGCGGAGATGAAGAAGGGCCTCGGCAATCTGGCCACGATCTCGACGACGGCGCCGTTCGTCGGTCTCTTCGGAACGGTCGCCGGCATCATCCACGCCTTCCAGGGCATGGCCATCAGTGGATCGGGTGGACTGGGGGCGGTGTCGGCCGGTATCGCCGAGGCGCTGGTCACGACGGCATTCGGCCTCTTCGTGGCCATCCCCGCCGTCTGGCTCTACAACTATTTCCTGAGCAAAGTGGAGCGTTTCCAGGTCGAGATGTCGAACTCGTCGTCTCAACTGATCGACTACTTCATCAAGAACGAGGCGCGCGTCCGCGCCAACGCGGCAGCGGTCCGCTAGGAGTCGAGGATGGCATTCGGCGCCGGGGGCGGAAGCCCCGACGAAGTCAAAGGAGACATCAACGTCACGCCGCTCGTCGACGTCTGTCTCGTTCTCCTGATCATCTTCATGGTGGTGACGCCGATGCTGCAGTCGGGCGTCGACGTCGCCCTGCCGCTGGGGCCCCACTCGGAGAAGAAGCCGGGGAAAGAGTCCGACCTGATCGTGTCGATCAAACAGGACGGCACGGTCTTCATCGGCCAGGACTGGATCCCCGACCGCGATCTGCCGCGCTACATGAAGGCGGAACACGACAAGGACGCTACACGCAACGTGATGATCAAAGCCGACAAACGCATCAACTTCGGCAAAGTACGCATGGTGATGAAAGCCGCGAACGACGCCGACTTCACCGCCGTCTCCTTCCTGACCGAGAACCAGATGGCCGGCGGGAAGATCGTGCAACACGGAATGTGAATTTGAGGGAGTCGGGAGTCGGGGGTCGGGGGTCGTAGATTGATTGGTGATTTTTCTACGACTCCCAACCCCCGACTCCCGGAGAGGTAACCACATGTCAATGTCCGCCAGCTCCGGCCAGGGAGTCCGATCGGAAATCAACATCACGCCGCTGGTCGACGTGGTGCTGGTACTGCTCATCATCTTCATGGTGGCGACCCCGATCCTGCAGATGGGTCTCGACGTCGAGGTGCCGCCAAAGGTCGAAGTGACCGGAGCACCGCCCCCCTCGGAGCAGAATCAGCTCGTCATCACCGTCCGCCCCGACGGCATCTACCTCAACACGCTGAAACTGGCTAACGCCAAAGCGCTCCGCGACGCCCTGGCATCACAGATGCTCGGGCGCCCCATGGCCGAGCGCGTCGTCTTCGTCAACGCCGAGGACACGGTACCCTTCGACCGCGCCGTCGAGGTGATGGATGTCGCACATGAAGCGGGGGCGAAGAAGGTGGGGTTCCTGACGGATCCACCGGGGAAATGACCCAAAAGCGAATGTTGAATGTTCAGTGTTGAATAGTGTTGAACCGTAAAACCTCAGTTGGAGCCGATTCATGCGGCCAAGGGGAGGTTGACTCGACGGAGCCGCCAAGGTGAGGAAACGTCGAGTTCGTTTGTT
>JADGNY010000047.1 GCA_017883235.1 Thermoanaerobaculia bacterium
TCTCATCCGCCTTCGGCACCCTTCGACTCGCTTCGCTCGCTCAGGGCAGGCTCTTCTCCCCCAGCTGAAAAGCGCTGGGGGAGAAGGACTCTCGATGTAGGGAAGCGCAGGCTCTGCTCTCTCGGCGCAACAGCACGGTTTTGAAAGAAGTGTTCGCGTTACGCGCAGAAACTGCTGATGAGTAGTACCGCCGCCCGATGGGCCGACCTCTTCCCCGCTCCGACTTCTCGGGATATAAAGCGCGGCCATGCTGAAGAACTGCGTCGCCGTGCTCCTCCTCATCGCTTCCGCCGTCCTCGCGCAGGACGTCAAAACCACCCCGCAGCCGAAACCGACGATCCGGGAGCTGACGCTCGAGAACATCTTCGATCCGAAAGCGAAAGTGTCGTTTGCCGGGACGCCCCAGGGGGGGTTCCACTGGCTGGACGACAAGACCTTCGCCTGGCCGCGCACCGAGGATGGGAAGGTGGTCGAGCAGGCCGTGATCGAGACAGAGACCGGCAGCAAGCGCGTCCTCTTCAACGTCGCGAAACTCGAAGCGGCGGCCGCGAAGATCGCCGGCGTGTCATCGGAAGAGGCATCCGGGTTCGCCAAACAGCGGAGCTGGAACGTCAGCCCGAACAAGAAGAGCGCCCTGCTCACCATCGGCAACGACGTCTATCTGTATACGTTCGACTCCGACTCCATGACGCGGCTCACCTCCTCCCCCGGCGAGAAAGAGGAAGTGATGTTCAGCCCCGACGGGCGCTTCGTCTCGTTCGTGCGCGAGAACAACATCTACGCCGTCGACATCGCCACGCAGCGCGAACGGCAGCTCACTACAGACGGCAACGCCAACCTGCAGAACGGCATCCTGGACTGGGTCTACCAGGAAGAGGTCTACGGCCGCGGCAACTTCCGCGCGTACTGGTGGAGCCCCGACTCCACGCGCATCGCCTACCTGCAGCTCGACGAGCGGCCGGTCCGGCACTTCGCCGTGGTCGATCACATCCCCTACCAGCAGAACGTCGAGTCCGAGCTCTATCCGAAAGCGGGGGCGCCGAATCCGATCGCCAAGCTCTTCACCGTCAGCATCACCGGCACGGCGCCGAAGGAAGTGAGCACGGAGAGCTACAGCGGCGCCGACTTCCTCATCGTCCTCGTGGACTGGTCACCGGACAGCTCCAAGGTCGTCTATCAGATCCAGAACCGCGAACAGACATGGCTCGACCTCGATGCTGCCGACGTGCGCGGCGGCGGCGCGCCGAAGACGCTCTTCCGCGAGTCGACGAAGGCGTGGGTGGACATCACCGGCAACCCGGTCTGGCTGAAAGACGGCTCCTTCCTCTGGCTCAGCGAGCGGACCGGCTTCAAACACCTCTACCAATATGCCGCCGACGGAAAACTGATCCGGCAGATCACGAACGGGCCGTGGGAAGTGCGCACGGTGCACGGCGTCGATCCCGCCAACGACTGGATCTATTTCTCGGGCACCGAGCGCTCGGTCCTCGGCACGGACATCTACCGCGTTCACCTCGACGGCAGCGGTCTGAAACGGCTTTCCGAAGCGCCCGGCCAGCACAACGCAAACTTCAATCCGTCGTTCACGTCGTATCTCGACACCTTCTCGGACGTCTCCACGCCGCCGTCGACGTCGCTGCATCGCGGCGACGGAACGAGGGTACGCGTCGTCGATGCCAACGAGGCGCCGATGATGCGCGACCTTCACATCGCCAAGCCGGAGTTCGTGCAGGTGAAGACGCGCGACGGTTTCGTCATGGAAGCGATGATGATCAAGCCGCCGGACTTCGATCCTTCGAAGAAGTACCCGGTCTACGAGCACACCTACTCCGGTCCGCACGCGCAGCAGGTGCGCAATGCCTGGGCCGGGCAGACCTATCTCTGGCATCAGTTCCTGGCCCAGCACGGCGTGATCGTGTGGGTGTGCGACAACCGCAGCGCCAGCGGCAAGGGGGCGGAGTCGGCCTGGACGTCCTACAAACGGATGGGCGAAGGGGAGCTGCGCGACCTCGAGGACGGGCTGAAGTGGCTGACGTCGCAGCCGTACGTCGACGGATCGCGCGTGGCGCTCAGCGGCTGGAGCTACGGCGGCTTCATGACGTCGTTCGCCCTGACGCACAGCACGATGTGGAGCGCCGGCCTTTCGGGCGGAACGGTCTCAGACTGGCGCGACTACGACTCGATCTACACCGAGCGGGTCATGCTGATGCCGCAGAACAACCCTGACGGTTACAAGGACACCGCACCGCGCTGGGCGGCCAAGAACCTGCACGGCAACATCCTCCTGATGCACGGCACGATCGACGACAACGTGCACATGCAGAACACGATTCAGTTCATCTATGAGCTGGAGAAGGCCAACAAGCCGTATCAGCTTCAGGTCTACCCGAAGTCGCGGCACGGCGTCGGCGATCCAGCGCTCGTGGCGCACATGCGCGCGGCGATGTGGAAGTTCATCGAGGAGAATTTGGAGGTGAAGTAGGACAGGGTTGCGCGGTCTCGGGGGATCGAGTACGCGCGCGGACGGTGAGCGTTACCGGGGTTGGTGGGCTGCTGGTGTGCGGACTCGATGGGGTGATCACCGTCACACATCACTGTATCGGGGTCTGATTCGCGTACGCGTTGCATCACGTGGTTCGTCTATGTGTCGGTCCTGGGAATCGCCAGGCAGCTCACATTGAAAGGAAACGATGATGAAGACTCGTACGATTGGAATCGGAATCGCTCTTGTGATGATCGCCGGAATGGCCTTCGCACAAGCTCCGGCAGGCCCGCCACGCCCCGGGCTTGCAGCGTTGGTAAACTATCTACAGCTCACCCCCGACCAGAAAGCGGCCTGGCGGCAGATTCACCAGGAGACAGAGGCCGCGATCAAGCCCATCAGGGAAAACGAAATCGATCTCGCGAAGCAGCTTCACGCGGCGCTCGCCGCGAGCACACCCGACCAGGCGGCGATCGGCAAGCTTGCTCTCGCGCTGCACTCGGTTCGGGACGAGATTCGGGCAACCCGGAAGAGCAGCGAGGAGAAACTGGCGGCCGTGCTTACCGCGGAGCAGAAAACGAAATTCGAGGCGTTTCTGGCGGCCGGCAAGACGATACGCCACCGCGGAAACTGAGGGGCACAGTCTGCATTTCTCACACGCCGCCGACACCCTTACCTCGAGAGCCCTTCTCCCCCGCGGTTTCTTGCGGGGGAGAAGGTGCCGAAGGCGGATGAGGGGGCGTTTCACGCAAACGTAATCTTGCGCATGACTCGTGCTTTTAGGCTGTCTCGAAGGCCCATGTTGCAAGATCGTTCATGTCGCGCACACGCCCCCCTCATCCGCCTTCGGCACCTTCTCCCCCCGCAAAAAAACCGCGGGGGGAGAAGGACTCTCGATGAAGGGAGTGGCAAGGCTCTCGAGGGAACAATTCAAGAGCGTGTGAGAAATGCAGGTTAGCGGAAGGTACGCGGCGACGTAAACGGCCAAACGGAGCAGGCGAGACGACCGCTCTCCGGTCATGGTACCGGGGTTCGAACTCCATTCGCCGACGGGGCTCCGCCGCGACGGCAGCGTTCCGCATACAATCAACTCATGTTCGAGTCCGCGACATCCACGCCCCGCTTCCGACCTTCGTTTCCCTTCAAACTGCCGCCGCTCCGGGGAGGATTCGTTCGCTTCCTCCTTCGCGTCGGCGTGATCGTCGTGCCGCTGATTCTGATGCGGGCGTGCCTCATCACGTACGTGCCGCTCGATCAGATCGGGCTGCGGCAGGTATCGTTCGGGATGAACAAGGGCTTGCAGAAAGATCTCGTGCAGCCTGGCTACCGGCGGGCCATCAGCGGATACGAGACCATCCGCACGTTCCCGCGCAACGTCCAGGCGGTGGAGTTCACCAACGATGAAGCCGAGAAGGGCGCCGACCATCGGACCGTCGCGGCCATCAACGTCCCGACCGTCGATGGATACCCGGTGGCGGTGGACGTCACGGTCCTCTATCGCATCGCCGACCCGTTCCTGGTCGTGTCGAAGTTCGGCTTCGGACGCGGCTACGAGGACAACGTGGTGCTCCGTTTTACCGATCCTGCCATCAAGCAGCACCTCGGCGAGCTTCGCGCGGAAGAGTTCTATCGCGACCAGCGCATCGCAAAGGTGCATGACCTCAAAAAGGAGCTGGCTGACAAGTTTCACCAGAACGGCCTGGAGCTGGCGGACGTGCTGATCCGGCAGTACGACTACCCCGACACCTTCCAGCAGCTCACCGAGCAGAAGAAGATTCAGGACCAGTCGGTGCTGACCAACCGCGCTCTGACCAAACAGGCCGAGGTCGATACGCGGCTCAAGCAGACCGCGGCCGAGGGGCAGAACTCGATCAATGTCCGCAGCGCGGAGTTTCAGGCGCAGATCACGGGACTGAACGCGCAGAAAGACAATTACGAGCGCTCCAAACACGCCGAAGCCGACCTCCTCGTCAAGAGCGCGGAGGCGCAGGGAACGGAAGAGATCAACCGGGCCATGGAAGGGGCAGGCTCCGACAAGCTGCTGCGGTTGCGCAAGGGCTTGGCCATCCTCAATGGCATCAAAGGTCCGATCTACATCAGCGAAGACCCGACCGATATCGGCAAGCTGACCGGGTCAGGGAAGCACTGAGGCGAATGATGAAACGACTGCTTGCATTGCTCGCCACCCTCCCCTTCCTCGCGGCCTGCACGCCGCATACGACGCAGGCCACGGAGGTCGGCGTCCGCTTCAACAAGATCACCGGTGCATCAGAGACCTCCGATCCGGGCGCGACGTACTTCTTCGCGCCGATCATCAACGACTGGGCCACGTACGATACGTCGACGCAGAACCTGGTGATGTCGGCCAAAGCGACCGAGGGCGACCGCAAGGAGAAAGACGACCTGCGGTTCAAGACGCGCGACGGTAACGACATCGAGACGGACGTCACCATCCGCTGGCGGATCGATCCGAACAAGGCGGCCTACATCTGGCGCACCGTCGCGCCGAATACGGTGGCGCTCAAGGAGCGCGTGGTGCGACCGCTGGCACGCGCCTACGTGCGCGACGTCCTCAACCGGCTCGATTCCGAGGAGTACTACAACCCTGACCTGCGATTCGCGGCGGCGAGCGACGCCACCAAAGTCATGGCCGTCCAACTGAAGCCGTACGGCGTCATCGTGGAGCAGGTCATCCTCGGCGATTTCTCCTTCAAGACCGACTACCAGAACCTCATCAACAAGCGTAAGGAAGCGGAGAAGCAGGCCGAGAAGCTGGAGTCGCAGATCCTGGCGACCCTGGAATCGAACAAGGCGAACGTGCAGCAGAAAGTGGCTGAGCTGACCGAGCAGCTCACGCGCGCGCAGGGCGATTTCGAGCAGGCCAAGCGCGCCGCGGACGCGTACGTGGTGCGCAAGCAGCAGGACGCACAGGCCACTCTGTCGGAGAAGAGCGCCGTGGCGCAGGGGATCAAGAAGGAGCGTGCCGCGCTCAACGGAAGCGCCGGCGATGCGTATGTTTCGCTCCAGTTGATCGACGCGCTGCAGAAGAAGGAGATCCGCCAGATTCCGAAGCTGCCGAATGGCAACGTCATCATCGACGGCAACAAGCTGCTCGAGCAGCTGGGCGTGATTCAGTATCAGCAGCAGAAGCCTCCGGAGCAGTGATGCTGAATATCGCCGGTTCCGAGTACGACTACGCCCAGGTCGTCTATGTCGTGCTGCAGGAGTGCGAGCATCGCCGCCGCAGCTTCGAGGAGGAGTCGTTCGAGGCCGAGGTCCGCGCCTGCGCGGCGGAGAAGCTGGCGGAGATCAAAGCGGTCTACGACGAGTCCGGCGGGTCTGCTGTTTACTGGGAGGCGCTCGAAAAAGAGGTGGACGAGGTGGTGTTGCCGCAGTACATCGAGGCGGCGGGCGCGATCACGGAGCAGGAGCGGAACAGTTTCGGCATCTGGCGCGGCGGCGACCTCGGCGCGCGCTTCGCCTTTGCCCTGGCCGGCCTCGTCATCGGCGGCATCATCATCAAGCTGCCGTTCATCCCCATCTACGAAGACATGTTCGCCTTCGCTCTGACCGCGGCCGGATTCCTCTATCCCGACCTCATACGCTTCATGCACGAGCGCCGCTACACGAAGGTCCTGAACCGTATCGTCGCCGACAGCGCCCGCTACCAGGAGAACGGCCGCCTGCACTACATGACCACGCAGGACATCAAGAAGGCGTTCGAGCCGGGGGAAACGCGGCGGTTGCCACGGTGAGGGGCTGAAGTGGATTGTTGTGGCACAGACACTCTTGTCTGTGCCGGCCTCTCCAGGATTCAAATCGCAAGCCCTCAGCAGCCGCGGCTCCGGCTGGGGCACAGACAAGAGTGTCTGTGCCACATTTGCCTCCTCTGTTACATAACCCACAACGCCCGCCGCGAACGGATCGGCTCTGCGCTATCCTCCGTCGCACAAACGAAGGAGACTTGATGCGGAAACTTGTCTTTGCCCTTGCCATCCTCGCCGCCGTCTCGGCGCGTGCGGAACAGAAAAACGTGCAGTTACTGACCAACCTCTCCGACTGGCAGCTCGGCGGAGTGATGGACAATTTCACGGCCTCGCTCGGCGTCCATTGCGACTTCTGCCATGTTCGCAACGAACAGACCAAGGCTTGGGACTTCCCCAACGACGCCAAGCAGGAGAAGAAGACCGCGCGGGAGATGATCCACCTGGTCCTCGACGTCAACGAGAACAACTTTCACGGACACACCGTCGTCGGCTGCTACACCTGCCACCTCGGCAAGGAGAGTCCGTCGCTGGCGGTCGCCCTGCCGGTGCCGCCGATTCCTCCGTCGAAACCGGAAGGCGCTGAGGAGGCGGAGCATAAGACCTATCCCGCGGCGAAGGACGTTGTCGCGAAATACGTCACCGCGATCGGTGGCGAGGAGGCAGCGAAGAAACTGGCCACCTCCCCGATGACTGCCAAGGCCACGCGCATCGGCGGCAACGGCCAGTCGATGCCGTTGGAGGTCTACCGCTCCGGCGGCAGTGTGATGACGCGCGTTACGCCGGCGGAAGGTCCGGCCATGGCGCAGATGTTCGGGCCGGAAGGCGGCTGGATGACCAGCCGTCAGGGTGTCCACACGCTGAGCGCCGCGGACGCCGCGCTGGGCATGACGGCGACACGTGCTTACGAACCGTTCTCCGGATCGCTTTCGGACAAGGCTCGCGTCGTAGACAAACAGACAATCGACGGACATGAAACGTGGGTGGTCGGCGCCGCGATCAACGAGCATACCCGGCAGCGCCTCTATTTCGACGCCACGACGGGCCTGGTGCTGCGGCGCGTCATCACGATGGACAGTCCCGTCGGCCGCATTCCGACGCAAACGGACTTCGAGGATTATCGCGACGTGGCCGGAGTGAAGGTTCCGTTCACGGTCCGGGTGGCTACCGTCAACGGCGGCCAGAGCGGAACCCGCAAGTACACGTCGATCGAATTGGGCGGCACCATCGATCCAACGATGTTCGAAGCACCGAAGTAGGCATTCAAGGGTGGTCCGTGGGGGTGGGAGAACGATCAGAAGCCTCGGTTCTCCCACCCCTTACGCCCCCACACCCCACTCCCCACCCGCCAATCCCGTAGAATGAGCGCAATGAGGGGTGTGCATATCAACCGGGTGAAGCGCCAGGTGTTACGGCAGGCGGTGGCGGAGAACCTCGACACCATTCGAGGATTGCCACCTCGCGCGCTGCGGCCCCGAAGACGCTTCGGACGCCTCTTCCTGCGCCGGGCACCGCTGGTCATCATCCCGCTGATCCTGGCTGGTTTCGCCTTCATCAGCAGCACGGGAGTGACGCGGCCGGCGAAGGCGGTAACCGCACCGGCGCCGCCAAAGGCACCACACATCCGCCTGACCCAGGCGTCGATGACGCCGATGTTGATGCCGGACACCCTGGAGCCGGTCAGCGCATCGGCGTTCCCCCTCTCCGTCCACCGAGTGGTCCTCGATGCCGGCCATGGCGGCACCGATCCGGGAGCGTCATCGATCTCGAACGTCAGCGAGAAAGAGATCACGCTCGACATCGAGAAGCGGCTCGCCGCGCTCTTGCGCAAGAACGGCTTCGAGGTCGTCGCCACCCGGAACGATGACCGGCTCATCCCGTTGCGCGAGCGTGCCCGGCTTGCCAACGGCTCTTCATCCGACATCTTCGTATCGATTCACGTGAACTCGATCCCGCATCCAAGCAATCACGGGGTAGAGACGTACTACCTGGGACCGACCAACGATCCGACGCTCACGCAATTGGCCGCGGCGGAGAACCGGACGTCCGGCTACGCCCTGGCCGACCTTCGCAAGTTGCTCGACCGTGTCTATGCCGACGTCCGCCGCGACGAGTCCCAGCGCCTCGCCAACGCGGTCCAGCTCCAGATGTTCAGCGGACTGCGCGGCGTCGATCCGGGTCTCGAAAACTGGGGCGTCAAACGCGCGCCGTTCATCGTGCTGGTGGCCACGGAGATGCCGGCCATTCTCGCCGAGGTCGGCTGTCTGTCGAACGAACGCGAGGCGGAGATGCTGCGTAGCGGCGCATACCGCGAACAGATTGCCCAGGCGCTTTTCCACGGCATCCACGCATACGCAAGCGCCAACGACGCGCCGCAGAAGAAAGGAACCTAATGTCTACTGAACCCGAGATCCTCCACGTCGGGATCGACCTCGGCACTTCTCGCAGCGCCATCTCCGCGTCGAATGGCGAGCGTTTCGTCGTCGAGAGCTTCGTCGGCTGGCCGGCCGACATGGTGGCCAGGAAAGTCCTCAAGCGCGATGTCCTCATCGGCCACGAAGCGGTCGCCAACCGCACCATGCTCGACCTGCATCGTCCCCTCGAGCGCGGCCTATTGAAGGAAGGTTCGGACAAGGATGTCGAAGCGGTTCGCGAGCTGCTCAAACATCTGCTTCGCCTCGTCGGCGTCAGCTCCAACGGAAAGATCGAGAGCTCCAATGTGCGGGCCGTGGTCGGCGTACCCGCCGCGGCGCTGCGCACGAACAAGCAGTATCTCCGCAACTCGATGAAGGGGATCGTCGACAGCCTGATGATCGTGAGCGAACCGTTCGCGGTCGCCTACGGCCTGAACGCGCTCCTGCACACGATGATCATCGACATCGGCGCCGGCACGACCGACTTCTGTGTGATGAAGGGCCGCTATCCCGGCGAAGAGGATCAGCGGACGCTGACCATCGCCGGCGACTCGCTCGATACGCAGCTTCTGAAGCTGATCGAGGAGCGCTATCCGCAGGCGAACGTGACGATCTTCATGGTGCGGGAGTGGAAAGAGAAGCACAGCTTCGTCGGCGATCCGCCGAAACGCGTGCTGGTCACGGCGCCGGTCAAGGGCGTGCCGACGGAGCTCGACATCACGAACGAGATGAAAACGGCCTGCGAGACGCTGCTCCCGCCGACGGTCGAGACGATGCTCGACCTTCTTTCGCGCGTGGAGCCGGAGTTCCAGGAGCGCGTCCGAGGCAACATCATCCTCTCCGGCGGCGGCGGCCTCATTCGCAATCTGGCCCGCTCGCTGGAAGACGCGCTCAAGCAGGTCGGCGGCGGCAAGGTCACACACATGCAGGACCCCGTCTTCGTCGGCTCCGACGGCGGCCTGGCACTGGCACTGGATGCGCCGGACGAGGATTGGGAGAAGCTGACGGCGTAGGGTTGCTGCAAGCGCTTCGCTTCTCAACTTACCCTGTCATCCTGAGGCGGCGGCAGCCCCGGAGGGGCAGAGCGCGCCGAAGGACCCCCCAGTTGCTAACCCGGACGGGGCGGCGGAATGTCGACTATTCCTCCACCCAACCGGGATACAACTTGGGGGTCCTTCGACCGTCCTGCGCCGCGCAATCGCTCCGCGATTACGCGGCTCCGGCGGCTCAGGATGACAGAGCGTTGAATCATGGAAACCACGTTAGGCCCGTTGGCCATCCTCTGCCATCTCCAGCAGTGCCTTGACCGTGTTCCAGTTCCGCGCCGTCACATTCGCTCCGAGTTTCTTCTCGGTCAGCGCGTTGGAGAGTTTCGAGCCGGCGATGCCGTCCGGGAGATAGAGGTACAGCTCACGATCGCCGAAGTGAAGCTCCTCCGAGTCGATCTTCAGTTTCGATAGAAGCGCCGCTGCGTCTTTCCCGATCTCGCCGCCGAGGAATGCCACCAGGAAGGCTCTTGGATCCCGTTGCGGGCCGGCCGCAAACGGGTTCGCGGCGATCACCTCGCGCATCTCGCTCGCCGTTCGCAGGATCACCTTCGCTTCGAAGCCGGTCGCCTTGCGGATGCCATCCTCGATTCGTCTGGCGAGCACGCCGCGATCGAGGCTGCTGCGAAAGACGACGTTCCCGCTCTGGAGGTACGTCTTCGCGCCCTTCACGCCGATTGACTCACACAGCGCTCGCAACGCATCCATCTTCAGCAGTTTGTTGCCGCCGACGTTGACGCCGCGGATCAGGCAGATGAAATGCTGGTTGGATGACATCCGGGCATTATGCCCGCAGCGCTTCGACCGGCTGCATCCTCGACGCGCTGATCGACGGATAGAGACCGGCCAGCAATCCCATCGAAATGGCGAAGCCGCTGGCGACGGAGAGGCCGAAGAACGATACAGGGAGGCCGCCCGGGAAGTAGCCGGAAATGAGTTTCACGAAGCCGATGCCGAGGGCTACGCCGATGGTGGCGCCGACGGCGGAAAGCGTGACCGCCTCGATCAGGAACTGCATGAAGATCTCGCCGTCGCCGGCGCCGATGGCCTTGCGCAGGCCGATCTCGAAGAGGCGCTCGGAGATGGAGATCTTCAGCACCGAGAAGATGCCCACCCCGCCGATCAGGAGCGAAATGCCGGCGATGGAGAAGAAGACGATGCGCCAGTTGCGCAGGATCCGGACGATGTTCCCGCGCTCCTTGAGGATCTCTTTGCCGACGTTGTCGACGCGCACGTCGTGAATGTTGTTGTGCGCATGTGCCACGATCCCCGCCGCCTCATCCTCGGCATCAATACTCTTCTCCGGATCGTCGGTCTTGGCCAGCATGTAGGAGATCTCGCGGCCGAACATGTCCTGATAGACCGTGAACGGGATGTACGCGCCACCGGTCTCTTTGCGCATGTCGTCGTCGTTCACGAACTCCATGTTGAACTTCGTGCCGACGCCGATGACGGTGAGCCGCCGTCCGCCGATACTGACCTGCTGGCCGATGGCATTGTCGCCTCCGAAGAGCTGCTCCTTCAACTTGAAACCGAGCACGCAGACCGGCTTCTTGGCCTCGACGTCGCTCTGGCCGAGGAAGCGGCCGGCGATCGTCTTGCGGCCCTTGATGGCCACGAACTCGGGAGTGATGCCATAGACGTCGATGCGGCGCGTGACTCTGCCGGCGGTGACGACGGCGCGCGACTCGCCGACAGGACCGATGGAGCTGATCAGATTGCTCCCCTCGAAATACTTCTGATCCTCGACGCGGAGTCCATGCGAGAGATACGCTTTGGCGCGCTCCATCGGATCGGTCGGCTTGCGCTGCGAGAGGACGAGAACACCGTCCAACCCGAGGTCCTCAACACCCTGCCACACTCCGAGCTCGACGCCGTCGAGCACCGACATCACCACGACGATGGCCAGCGTCCCGAGGATGACGCCGATGAGCGTGAAGAACGAACGGAGCGGATGGCCCTTCACTTCCTCGAGGCTGGTACGGACGGATTCGAGCAGTTGCATGACTTACTCCGCCCTCAACGCTTCGATAGGGTTCAAACGGGACGCGCGGATGGCCGGGTACATGCCGAAGACCAGGCCCGTACCGGCGGCGAAAACGATGGCCCATACCGCGGTGCTGACCGTGATCACTGCCGGATCGCGCGTCAGCGCGGCGATGCCGTCGGTGAAGAACTTGCCGACGACGATGCCGAGGAACCCACCGACCACCGAAACGAGAACGGTCTCGGAAAGGAACTGGAAGAAGATCTGCGCCGGCGAGGCGCCGACAGCCTTGCGCGTTCCCACCTCACGCACCCGCTCGTTGAACGACGCCAGCTGGATGTTCATCACCACGATGCCGCCGACCAGGAGCGAGATGATCCCGCAGATCATGAAGGTCATGTCATACATCTGGTTGTTCTGTTCGTTGCGCTTGAGGTTGGCCACCCGTGAGAAGACGTCGTAGTCCTTCGTACCGTGCTCGCGGAGGAGAATGCCCTTGATCTCATCGACCGCTTCCTGATTGCGCTTCACGTCCTTCATGCGCACGTGCATGAAGGAGACCTTCCCCCGCTCGAGCGTGTCGCCCTTGCGCGTGACGAAGGTGGTGAAGGGGATGTAGATCTGGCGGTTCATCCAGCGCATCACGTTCCGCTTGTGATCGAAGCTGAAGTACTTCTCCTCCATGACGCCGACGACGAGGTAGCCGGTGCCGTTGATGGTCAGCGTCTTCCCGAGCGGATCGTCGCTGCCGAAGAACTCCTGAGCGCGCTCGGTGCCGAGGACGACCACGCGCGCGGCGGTGGCCAGGTCGTTGTCGGTGATGAAGCGGCCGGCGCCGGCGTGGAAGTCGTTCATCGGCGAGTAGGCCGGCGTGACGCCCATGATGCTGCGCGGCTTCTCGATGTTGCGGTACCGAAGGGTCATGTCCTCGCTGGCGACGGGCGAAACGAGATCGATCTCTTTCGCATCCCGCTTGAGAACGAGCGCATCGTGGTAGGTCAGGCCCTTCGAGGCCAGTGCCTTCGCGTCGAGGGTCACCTTCCCGGTCGGTTTGTCGGAGACCCAGATTTTCTGGATGCCGCCGGAGATGCGGTAGTACTCCATGGCCGCCGTCTTGCCGGCCACGGAGAGCGAGAAGGTGGCCACGATCGATCCGGCGCCGAGGATGATGCCGACGAGCTGCAGCATCGTGCGGCCGAAGTGGTCCTTGATGTCGCGGATGCCGTCGATGATGGATTCGAAGAGGATCATTGGTTGCTCGCGTCGCTCACGTTGTCTGCGGCTACGCCGCGTTGTCTGCGCTGTCGCGCGTTGTCGGTGATTCCAGCCCTGTGCCCCCACAGACCACGCGCCGAGCGCAGACAACCGACAACGCGGCGAAGCCGCAGACAACGCGCGAAGCGCAGTTACTCATTCACGATCTCCCCATCGACCAGCGTGATCCTTCGGTGCGTGCGCGCGGCGATGGCCGGGTCATGTGTGACCAGTACGATGGTCTCGTCGTGGGCGGCCAGTTCCTCGAAGATGTTGATGATGTCGGAGCCGGTCTTCTGGTCCAGGTTGCCCGTCGGCTCGTCGGCAAGGATCAGGGACGGGGCGTTGACCAGCGCCCGGGCGATGGCGACGCGCTGCCGCTGCCCGCCGGAGAGCTCGTTGGGACGATGCTTGGCCCGCTTCTCCAGACCGACGCGCTGGAGCGCTTTGAAGGCGCTCTCGCGCCGCTCTTCGCGCCCGACGCCGGCGTACAACAGCGGCAGCTCGACATTCTTGAGGATCGACGCGCGCGGCAGAAGGTTGAAGGTCTGGAAGATGAATCCGATCTTCTGATTGCGGACGCGGGCCAGAGCGCGCGCCGACATCTCGGCGACGTCTTCGCCGTCGAGCCAGTACTTGCCGGTGGTCGGCGTGTCGAGGCATCCGAGGATGTGCATCAGCGTCGACTTGCCGGAACCGGACGGGCCGATGATGGCCACGAACTCGCCCTTCTCGATGGCCACGTCCACCCCGCGCAACGCCTGCACCGCGTTCTCGCCGGAGCCGTAGGTCTTGGAGATGTCGTCGAGCTGGATGAGAGCCTTCGTGGCCGGCTCGGGTTGCTCGTATTGAAGTAGTGCGCTCATTTTGGCTCGCCTCGCTCCCGTTGTCTGCGCTATCGCGCGTTGTCTGCGCCGTCGCGCGTTGTCTGCGCCATCGCGCGTGGTCGGTTGATTCCGACCTGTGCTCGCGCCGACCACGCGCGGAGCGCAAACAACCGACAACGCGGCGAAGCCGCAGACAACGCGCTCAGCGCAGTTAATCGTCGTTTTCGTCCTTCTTCTTGTCCGCCGGCAGCGTCGGATCTTCGAGGGCCACTTCTTCCCCGGTCTTGAGGCCCTTCACCACTTCGACGCGGGCGTTGTCGGAAAGGCCGGTGACGATCGTCCGCTTTTCGAAAAACTGCTTCCAGCCGTCCTTGTCCGGCGCCACACCCTCTTTCTTCACCGCTTTCGTCGGGACGGTGTTGGGATCGAGGTTCTTCTTGACGAAGACCAGTTCGACGCCATCACGCTGGAAGACCGACTCGACGGGAACGGTGAGCACCTTGTCCTTCCGTTCGCCGCTCACTTCGATGTTGGCGGTCATGCCGGAGCGCAGCTCGCGGCCCTGGGCGTCGAGGCGGATCTCGACGTCGAACACGCGCACTTTGTCGTCGACGCGCACGGCCGGGGCGATGCGGTCGATGCGTCCGGCGAAGGCGATCTTGGAGTAGGCATCGAGCGTGACCTTGACAGGCATGCCGACCCGGATCTTGCCGATATCGACTTCGTTCACACCGGCTTTGACGATCATCTTGGAGACGTCGGCCACGCTGAAGAGCACTGTTCCGGCGTTGAATGAGGAGACACCGCTGGTGATCGTGTCGCCGATCTCGACGTTCTTGGTCAGCAGAACCCCGTCCATCGGCGAGACGACGTTGGAGCCCTGAAACTTGTTGGCGGCCTGGGCGATGGGGATGCCGCTCCGCTCGACGATGTTGTACTTCTCTTCCGTCTTCTCGTACTCCTGCCTCGCGGCCAGGTACTCGGCCTCGGAATCACGGTTCTGTTTGCCGGCGAGGAGGCCGGATTCGAAGAGGCTGTGATCCGATTCGTAGTTCTTCCTGGCCTGGTCGTAGCGGATCTTCGACGCTGTCAGAGCGTTCTTGACGTCGGCGATCGACTGGGCCTGATTGAGGTCGGGCTCGATGCGCGCCAGCATCTCGCCGCGCTTCACCGAATCGCCGTCGCGATGAAAGATCTCGGTGACTTTCCCCGAGACGACGCTCTTGACGTCGACCTTGACCTCGGGCTGCACATTGCCGACCTCGGTGACCTTGACCTGGATGTCCGCGACCTCGGCCTTCCCCACTTTGACCGGCAGCTTCACTTCCTGTTTCTTCCCGGCCGCCTTCATCGCTACAAGGGTGACGATGATGGCCACCACCAGGACGATGACCGACCAAACCGCAACTTTCTTCTTCCGCTTGCCGCTCATAGAACGCTCCTCGAACTCGTTGCTGCCAGCATTAACGTCCGAGAAAGCGGGAGGTTTCAGGGCGTGACAGGAGCGCCAGCGGCCGGCCGCCGATCAAGCTTGTTCTCGGTGAAGGCCTAATCGAGGTGATAGACACGAATGGATGCTCCGATTCGCCGGTATGGTTTTCCAGCGATCACGTGATGGAGCCAATCACGCACCTCCGGGCTGTGCGTCTCTCCGATGGCGATCTGCATCTCGCTGATAGCAAACCAGCCGTGAACCTCCTGTGGCTTCTTGAGCACGGTGACGGGTGGAAGGCCAATCCGATCGAGCTCGGCTGACGTGAAGAGCGTGACGCTGATGCTCGGGATGTGCTCACGGCGGGCAAAACGGACGAGCCGCAGCACATCCTGACCCCAATCGAGATTGCTGTCATTCAGAATCCGATTGGGCTCGCGCGCGAATCCGTTGAACCATGGCAGGTAGTCCGGATGGGCAACCACACCGTCGATCAGGAGCCAGAGAACGAGCGCGCCGCAAACGATCCGGAAACGCGGCAAACTCACGATCGCCGCGGCCGCCGCGATCGCCAGAGGAGCGTAAATCGGCAGGACGTGACGAACTCCGATGTTGATGTGGCTGGTCATCGCCACGGCGAGGATGGCGCCGGCAACCAGCGGGATCTCAGGGCGCCGCCGTGCGAGCAGAATGCAGCCGGCCAGCGCCAGGACAAGGAATGGGATCGGTGTCTTGAAGAAGAGTGCGACCGGAAAGTAGTACCACCAACCGTTCCAGCGCATCTCGCCAAACAGGAAGGCCCTGTGTCCGGTGGCATTGTGATGTTGCACCGAAGTCAGGCTGGTGATGAGCGGATGGAAACTGCATCCAAATGCCACCCAAACCAGCGCCGCCGCAAGGATCACCGCTGCCGCCATGTGAATGACAACGACCGGTCGAATCCTCAAGGAGCCACCCCCCCGGCTTCGCACCCACTGCACGATCACGAGGGCGAGTGCGGCAGCAGGAAAATAGATGAAGAAGGAGTATTTCGACAGCGCTCCCGCTGCGAACGTCAGCCCGGCGATGATGCTTCGCCGCCACGATGGCGCCTCCAGCGCGCGCGTCAGGGCGTCGAGCGCGAGTGGCAAGGTCGCGGTAACAGCCATATCGGTCGTCGCCAGCCCGCCGTGAGCGAGGATCGGTGGGAGCATCGCGAACAATGCGGCCGCGAGGAGTCCCGCGCCTGGTGAGATCAGGTGAGCCGCCCATCGCGCCACGGCCACGATACCGAGGGCGAGGAAAAGAAGGTTACCCAGACGCGCGCGAGCCAGATTCTGCGTGTAGCGATCATTGCGCAGCAGAAGGGCGTTGCCTCGCCCGACCGCGTCGGTTCTGGAAGGTTCGGGCGTGTTCAAGAACGGGAGGGCGAAGAAGATGAGAGCTAGTGGAGGGTGTCCGATGTCCGTGGTGAAAGTGTGCTTCTTCAAGGCGTCGTATCCACCCGCCAAATGGTCGGGCTCGTCTGCGGTCTGGCTGAAGACTCGATGGGTCATCATGACGCGACCCAGCGTAAGGGTCACGACCACGGCGAGCGCGATTCTGAAGCGCCAGGAACTTGTCGTCATCAGATGCGGCAATCTCGCCAGGAGCGAAGCTGAAACAAGATCATCGCCCTAAAAGTACCGGATCGTCAGTTCGATCAGCTTCTTCTTGAAATTCGTGTACGGCGGATAGAGAAGTTGGATGGCGCTGAATCGCGTCGGCTGCTCGAAGACGCCGCGGGCGTTCGAGAAGGCTTCGAATCCGAACACACCGTGGGCTTTGCCGACGCCGCTCTCCCCCACTCCGCCGAACGGCAGATTCAACTGGTAGAACTGGATGAGCGTGTCGTTGATGGCGGTGCCACCCGCCGTGGTCCGGCGGATGACTTCGTCGATTACCTTGCGGCTGCGGCTGAAGAGGTAAAGCACCAGAGGCTTCTCGCGCGCGGCGATCACGCGGAACGCATCATCGAGCGTCTTGTACGTCATCATCGGCAGCAGTGGTCCGAAGATCTCCTGCTGCATGATGGGAGACTCGGGATTCACGTTCGTTAGGACCGCCGGTGCGATGGCGCGCTGGTCGAATGTGCCGCCGGTGACGACCTCCGCACCGCCGGCAACGGCATCGTCGAAGAGACGCTTGACGCGCGCGGCATGACGGTCGTTGACGATCACCCCGGTCTCGGGAGCGATCGCGGCGCGGAGCTTTTCGACGAACGGATCGCGAATGGCCTCGTCGACGAGCAGGTAATCGGGCGCGATGCAGATCTGACCGGAGTTGAGAAACTTGCCCCAGGCGATTTTCTTCGCCGCTTCGTCGAGATTGGCGGTGCGGTCGACGATGACAGGCGACTTGCCGCCCAGCTCGAGCGTCACCGACGTCAGATGTTCCGCCGCGGCCTTCATGACCACACGGCCGACCGCCGGACTGCCGGTAAAGAAGATGTGGTCCCACTTTTTCCGCAGCAGCGCCTCGGCCACGACGGCATCGCCTTCGACGACGGCGACTTCGTTCTCATCGAACAGCTCGCCGAGAATCTGCTTCATGCACGCGCTCGTGTGCGGCGTCATCTCCGACGGCTTGATGGTCACGCAGTTGCCCGCTGCGATCGCGGACACGAGCGGCCCCAGGGTGAGGTTCACCGGGAAGTTCCACGGCGAGATGATGAGAACGACCCCTTTTGCCTCATAGACGATGCGCGATCGTGACCCGAGCAGCGCCAGCGGCGTGGCCACTCGGCGCGGCCGCATCCACCGGCGCAAGTGGCGGATAGCGTGCCTGGCCTCGGTGACGACCGGGTAGATCTCCGACATGTCGACCTCCGGGGCCGGCTTCTCGTAGTCGGCGAGAAGCGCGGCCTGAAGGTCGCCGCGATGGGCGAACATCGCGGCGTGAAGGCGGCGAAGCTTGTCGATCCGCTGGTCTGCCGAGCTTGCGGCTACGGCGTCGCGATTCTCCCGCTGCTTCGCGTAGATCCGCTCGATCGCTTCCGAAGCGGACGCCAGAGCAAAGCGCGGATCAAGGCTCACCACGCACCGCAGTCTATCCGATTGCTCCGGCTCCCCACCTAGGAGTCTGCGCGGCAGAACGATAGAGCGAAGATGGTGGCCGAGCCTTGGGCAACCAGCGCAGCCGGCCGTGCCGGCCTACGGAAAGTCGATCTCGGCGATGTCGGTAAACTTCAGAAACCGGTACGTTCCTGTCGATTTCTCGCGTCCGTAGAAATCGACCTCCGTACCGTGGCAACTATCCTTGAAGAAGACCGGCGTGGCCGTGCCCGACTTCATCTCCACGTTGGCCGTGAGCACCGCACCTTCGCAGCAGGACGCCAGCGCCGACGGCGTGGCTGGGCCGACGATCTTCCGGAACTCGGTCTTGTTCGGGGTGAATGCAGAGCCATCCGGCGTGCAGAAGTTTGCATTGTCGGTGGGCACGTAGCTGCTGAAGGGCATGGCGTAGGCGAACTGCGAGGTGCCGATGTCGACGATGTAGGTCGTGCCGGTCGTTGTCTTGATCGTAACGGACGGCTGCCCGGTGATCGCGAGATTGACCTTGACGCCGCTCTGCGCCGTCACCGCCTTCGAGAACGGAAGGAACCCGGGATGCTGGATGCTCACCGTCGCCGGCGAACCGGTCGGAAGGTTCAGGGTGAATTCGCCATTCGCGTTCGTGTGCGCCGTCTGATCCCCGTAGGACGCTGTCGCCAGTTGGACAGGCAGCCCGTTGGAGGCGTCCTTCACGACACCGATGACCGGAATCGCCGGGCCGGCCACAGGCGGGGCCACCGCGCGCCGGCGGGTTTGCGAGGTTTGCGCCGCACAGGCCGCCGAGGAGGCGATCAGAACGCCGATCGCGAGCACGCAGGTGCTGCCGGTAAGACGGGAAACATGAGTCATGAACAGATTCTCCTTTGTTTGATCGCACCGCGAGCGTCGCGGCTTCGGGCATGGTAGCCGAACGTTATACGAACGGGCACTGCAAAACGTCTCATATACTGCGCCTCCGGCGCGTTGTTTGCGGCTTTGCCGCGTTGTCGGTTGTCTGCGCTTCGCGCGTTATCGGTTGTCGGGCTCGGCTGTCGGTTCTCGGCGGTCTCGGCTGTTGTTTCTCGGTTCTCGCGCTCAACTTCAAACTCTGACCACGCGGCGCGCACGCCGCAGACAACCGACAACGCGGCGAAGCCGCAGACAACGCGCCGCAGACGCAACCCATGCACCTCTTCGATAAATACTCGATCCGCGACGTCACATTCCGTAACCGCATCTTCGTCTCGCCGATGTGTCAGTACTCGAGCGACGACGGGATGCCGAACGATTGGCATTTCGTCCACCTCGGCAGCCGCGCGGCCGGCGGCGCCGGGCTGGTCCTGGTCGAGGCCAGCGGTGTCTCCCCTGCCGGCCGCATCACTGCCTGGGACAGCGGCTTCTGGTCCGAGGAGCATGCGGCGGCCTTCCGCCGGATCGCGGCGTTCGTCGAGGCGCGTGGCGCGGTCTGCGG
This sequence comes from Thermoanaerobaculia bacterium, assembly GCA_017883235.1. Classification (GTDB taxonomy): domain Bacteria; phylum Acidobacteriota; class Thermoanaerobaculia; order Gp7-AA8; family Gp7-AA8; genus JADGNZ01. The sequence goes on from JADGNY010000047.1 coordinate 19,728, forward strand.
CATTCAGCTCGCGCATGCAGGACGGAAAGCGTCGACCGACGTCCCATGGCGCGGCGGGCACGTCATCCGCGATGGCCCGAACGCCTGGAAGCCGGTCGCGCCCAGCCCGATTCCGTTTCGCGACGGCGATCCCATCCCGCACGAGCTGACGGTTGACGAGATCGACGAGATCGTCGAGCAATTCGTCCGGTCGACGCGGCTCGCTCACAGCGCCGGATTCCGCGTTGTCGAGCTGCACATGGCTCACGGCTATCTGCTGCACGAATTCCTCTCGCCTCTCAGCAACGAGCGTACGGACGAGTACGGCGGCTCGCTGGAGAACCGGATGCGCTTTCCGCTCCGTGTCGCGGAGCGCGTGCGGCAGGCATGGCCCGATGAGCTCCCACTCTTCGTGCGCATTTCCGCGTCCGATTGGGTCGCCGGCGGAGGGGATCTGCCGCAATCGATCGAATTCGCGAAATGCCTCGGCGCACTCGGCGTCGACCTCATCGACTGCTCCAGCGGCGGCGCCGTGCTGGGAGCGAAAGTCGAGCTCGGACCCGGCTATCAGGTACCGTTCGCGCGGGCCATCCGCGCCGAGGCGGGGATTGCGACCGGCGCCGTCGGTTTGATCACGGAACCCAAGCAGGCGGACGACATCATCAGCAGCAGTTCCGCCGACGCCGTCCTGCTGGCGCGGGAACTGCTGCGTGATCCCTACTGGCCTCTTCACGCCGCGAGAGCCCTCGGCGTCGATGTGCCTTGGCCGGAGCAGTACCAGAGAGCGAAGACGTAAACTCGGGGGTCGGGAGGCGGGGGTCGGGAGTCGGAAAAGAGGCGCGCGCATCACCGCTACTTTCCGACCCCCGACTCCCGACCCCCGACTAAGGAGCACCCATGACAACAGAAACTCTTAACGCGTCCCAGAGCGGGACGTTTCTCCTCGGCGGCGACCTTCCAGTCCATCGCCTCGGATTCGGCGCGATGCGCATCACAGGCAACGGCGTCTGGGGGCCACCGAAGGATCACGAAGAATCGCTGGCGGTCCTCCGCCGTGCCGTCGAGCTCGGCGTCAATCTCATCGACACCGCGGAGTCCTATGGCCCCCACGTCAGCGAGGAGCTGATCGCCGAAGCGCTCCATCCGTATCCGAAGGGTCTCGTCATCGCCACGAAAGGCGGCCTCGAGCGCACCGGTCCGAATCAGTGGCCGGTCAACGGCCGGCCGGAGCGGCTGCGGGAAGGACTCGAAGGAAGCCTGCGCCGGCTGCGGCTGGAGCGCATCGATCTCTGGCAACTGCATCGGATCGATCCGGACGTCCCGGAAGACGACCAGTTCGGGGCCATCCGCGAGTTTCAGCGCGAAGGGAAAATCCTTCACGCCGGCTTGTCGGAGGTGACCGTCGAGCAGATCGAGCGGGCCCGCAAATTCTTCGAAGTCGTCTCGGTCCAGAACCGTTACAACCTGGCCGACCGCGAATGGGAGACGGTTGTCGACTATTGCGGCCGCGAGAACATCGGCTTCATCCCGTGGTTCCCGCTGCAGACCGGCAAGCTCGCCGGCGACAGCGGTTCGCTCACGAAGGTCGCTAAACACCACAACGCCGCCCCGGCCCAGATCGCGCTGGCCTGGCTGCTGAAACGGTCAAAGGTCATGCTGCCGATCCCCGGAACATCGCGGGTCAAGCATCTCGAGGAGAACATCGGCGGTGCCGGGATCGAGTTGACGGAGGAGGAGTTTGGATCGATCGTTTAGCGCGAGGGGAACGAAGGCCATCCGCAGATGTCGCAGATTAACGCAGATTAGGACGGTCTTATCTGCGTAACATCTGCGCCATCTGCGGATTAGCGTTCCGGAACCCCATCGAAGAAGCTCACCACTCCCGTCTCCAGCGAGTACTCCGCGCCGACGACCATGAGCGTCCCTTCCTGGATCAACCGCTCCAACACCTCGGAACCGTGACGCAAATGATTTGCTGACGTGCGGACGTTTGCCCGTACCGCATCGGCGATCACCGCCTCGGGATTCACGTCATCACCGGCGGCGGCGAGCACCGTCTCCATCGACGGCCGCACGCGGTTGACGATCGAAAGCAGATTTCGCGACGGGCTCCTGGTCCGGCCCGTCAACGCCTCGAACGTGGCGATCACGGCGCCGCACTGCGAGTGGCCCATGACCACCACCAGCCTGGTGCCGTAACGTCCCGCCGCGAACTCGACGCTGCCGATCTGCGACGGCGAAACGACATTGCCGGCCACCCGGATCACGAACAGATCTCCGAAGCCCTGATCGAAGACGAGCTCCGCCGGGACGCGCGCGTCCGAACAGCCGAGGATGATTGCCAGAGGCTCCGGGCCCGCGGCGAGCGCCGCACGGTGACCGTGATTTCCGAGCGCTCCCGCCTCGGACTGATTGGATACGAATCGCCGGTTTCCGTCGCGAAGCCGGCTCAGAGCTTCGATGGCTGTGATCATGATTCAGCTTCGAAGCGCAATGCACTCTTAATGTGAGCAAGAGCGTCTTCGAAGTTGAAGATCACTTTGCATTCACTGCGTTCGCTACGAAGCTCTTCACGGATCTTCTGCTTGACGAACCCTCTGTCTTTCGAAACGAAGCATTGGGGACCACCTCTCAGTTCGGAGTGCGACTTCACAGAAGCGAGTACGAGAGCGTCTTGCGGCGAGAGCGAATACGCATCTTCGTGGAAGCCAACCATATAAATGACTTCAAAAGTCAGAGGGATCGTCGAACCGTCGGCTTCGATGCTCGCGATTGCATCAACAAGGCGAACCCTCGACTCCTCACTGCCCGCGATCAGCGCAGTCATCACATCTCTGTACTGATCAACGAGGCCGCGATAGGGCACCGAGCGCGACAACTCAGCAAGATACGTTTGGAGTTGGGCATGAAATTTCTGACGTTCCGTATTCTTGCGGTGCCAGGTCAAGTACGCTTCGGTAATACAGAACGCTGGTAATACGAGAGAGATCAATCCGCTCTTAGCCAATCGCAGAATTTCTTCGCAGCTCTCGAAGCTCTCCTGCAGATAGGCAAGTTCGAGCAGGAAATTGGTTTCGACGTAAACGATCACGCTGCGATTTTCGTGCGGATGAATGCGTCGCGCACCGCGTCAGCCAACCCCGACTCCACGAGCCACTTCCGATCGCCGGCGTCCGGCAGTATCCCCATGACGAGCTCGCCAAGCCATGCCTGAATCAGCATTTCGAAACCGCTCTGGCTCACGGTATCGAGCGGTCGGTGGAGTCGCACGAGGTAGGGCTCCAGCGCATCAGACGTGTCACCTTCAAAGTCAGGCAATGAAACCGGAGGAGCTTGATCGCGCCACAAATACATGCGATTGCGCAACGCCAACAGAAAGTATTGGCATCTCGGTACGTCCCCGTATTCGAGAAGATTGCGCAGAAACTGAGCGGCCCAATCACCGGAAGGCGACTCGACATTTCTGGCTTCCACCGCAACGATCGGGTTTCCCCCCTTCTCGATCACGAGATCAACTGACGACTGTCCGTTTCTCATACCGATCGCATTCTACTCGCTCTCCCACTCCTCGCGCACGATTCCGTAGTAGTCGACGTCGACATGCTCGCCCCACTTCACGAGATGCTGCCTCATTGTCCCTTCACGATGCATTCCGATCTTCTGCAATACGCGCCCCGATGCAGGATTACGGGTGAAGTGGAACGCGAAGACGCGGTTCATGCCGAGCTCGTCGAATGCATACCCGACGACGGCTTTCGCCGCTTCGGGGACGTAGCTCTGGCCCCAGTAGGGAACGCCGAGCCAGTATCCGATCTCGGCGCGCTGGTGATAGATCTCGACGTGCAATCCGATCGCTCCCATCACCTCGCCGCCGCCGCGCGGAGCGATGGCGAAGATGTGATTGTTCGATTGGTCGTCGTGACCCAGGATCCACTCCTCCGCCGCCCCCTCAGGATACGGATGCGGGATGAGAAGCGTGTTGCGCGCGATCTCCCGATCCGAGGCAAGGCGCTGCACCGCGGGAGCATCGTCCAGAGCGAACGGGCGCAGGATCAAACGATCCGTCGTGAGGGTGGGTCGTGGCATGGGAGTCGGGAGTCGGAAGTCGGGAGTCGGGAGTCGGAGCTGCTGCAGCGTGCTCCGACCCCCGACCCCCGACTCCCGACCCCCTCCGAGAAAGCTACTGCGCCTTCTTCTCTTCCGGCTTCGCCGCGGCAGCGGGCATCGCGAAGATCGCCTTATCGATCTTCGAGTTCAGGTCGATCTTGGTGATGATGAGGGCCTGTCCGCCCATGCTCTCCTTGCCCTTGACGTGGTTCTCCATCGAGTGGGCGATGGTGATGCCCTCGACGGTCTTGTAGTCGCTGTACGTCGTCACGACCTCCAGATCCTGTCCCTGAATGTTCCGGATTCCGTCGGAACGGATCATGAGGTAGGTCTCGGCATCGAAGTAGTCGTTCGACTCCTTGCCGTCCTTCGTCGTCACGTGCAGCTTGTAGGCTGGCGTCCCCTCGACATCTTCCTTGCCGGCGAACTCGACCTTGTTCCCCTTGGCCTTGTAGTCGAAGGTCGGTCCATCGAAGTCCGCGTCGGCGCGAACGTCCTTGACCTGCTCCTCGGTCATTTTCTGCGGGTCTTTGTTGCCGCCGAACGGCATCAGCGACCATCCGGTCGTCCCGTCGTAGGCCTGCGTTCCGGTCATACCCTGGATCGTGAAATCCATGCGCGAGTTGGCGGGGCGCATCTTGGTGATCGTGAACGGCGCCTCCATCGGGCCCATCTTCATCGTGCCGGTAAGGCGCATCGACTGCACGGCTTTGATCTTGTCCTTACCACCCATGGCCTTGAGGTTCTTCTCGAGTACCTCATCAGCGGTCTGGCCAAAGGCGGAGACCGTGAGAAACGCGACGGCGCAAAGCGACAGCAATGTTTTCCTGGACATGAAGCCTCCTGATCCTGTTTCGACGTTTTTGCGATTGTGACATACGTCCGCGCTGCCAAGGAGTTGCATCGAGTTGCATCGAGTTGCGTCACATGCTCGTCACCAGGTCGCGAACTCTACCGCGGACCTCGTCCGGCTCAGCGGCCAAACGGTCGCGCTCGGCGGCGTCGAGGAGGGAGCGAAGCGCGCGATAGGCATCGCCGCGCTCCGAGGTCTCGCGCAGAAGGGACGCAGGATCGGCCCCGCGGCCGGACAACCATTCATCCACGGCGGCGCGCGTCGCGGCAGGCGTCTCCCGGACGAGCGCGCGGATGTCACGGCGGATGAGCGAGGCACGCGCGAGCCGCGGCCAGACCAGGGCCAGCACGACGAGCAAACCGGCGGCGATGCCGATCAATGGCAGCATCCGGCGCACGGCCTCGATACGGGCGTCCGATGCTGTCGGGAGAACATGCGGTTGCGCCGCGGTGGCATCGGCCGCCTCGACGAGCAGCGCACGCTGCTCGCAACGCAGCTCGCGCCGCCCGCCGGCGGGAGTGAGGACAGCCGTCGTCAGCGGCGGTATGACGAACATCCCCGCATTCGCGGGAAAAATGAGATAGCGCCAGCGGCGCGTCATCACCGCTTCCGCGTGCCGGTCGACGGTCACGCCCCCCTCGTTGATCTGCATGCTTCCCTCGAGTGGAACCGCGAATGCCGGCGGAGGGGCGGCGCGAAGGTTCGCCGCACCGGTCATGGCCACATCGATCGACACCGGTCCTCCGTTTTTCTGCACCGGCGTCTGACACTGCAGCGAGATGTCACCGACCGCCGCCACCGGCGGCCCGGGCGGGATCGGCCGCGCCTCGATGGCAATGGCTGACGAGCGGCGGCGGACGTCGACGACCGTTCCCTCGAACAAGCCGAAAGGATTGCCGGCATCGACGCGCTTCATGATCTGCGCTTCCACCGACAGCGGCTCGACCGTCAGCGTGCCGCTGTGCAGCGGAAAGAGAGCCACGCGCCGAACGATGAGCTTCTGCATGGCCACGCCGCCGACGAAGACCTGTTGCCCCACCATCCCGCGCACGTCGAGCTCCTCGACCCAGAAGTCCGCCAGCTTCGGCATCTCTCCGAAGCCTTCCTCCTGCACATTGGCGGCGGTGTAGAGCGTCCAGGTGACGACGATCTGCTCGCCGGCGAAGACGTCCGTCTTGTCCGCCTCAGCCACCACGAAGATCGGATCGCGATTGGTGGCCAGCAACTCGTGAAGGATGCGCACCGGGTCGTTGCTGCCCGCGGCGAGATCGGGCAGCACCTGAATCGAGACCGGTGCCAGCGTCTCCACCTGTCCCCCGCTGCCGTGCAACGTGACCGGCCCGATCAGCGCCGGCCCCGGCCCCGCGGGATGTGCGGTATAGCGAAGGATCTTCCGCCGCGACGAGTTGCCGTTGACCCAGGAGAACTCCGACGAAACCGACGGCGAACCGTCGACGATCAGGTTCTGCAGAGGGAGCTGTAGATTGTCGATCGAGGCAAAGGCATCGGTGAGAGTGATCGTGATGGTTACCGTGTCATCGATGGAGAGCGTCCGCTTGTCGACTTGGAGGTCGTTCGCGGAGAGAGGCAGTGCAAAGAAAAGCAGAAGGCAGAAAGCAGAAGGCAGAAGGACGAAGGGTTCGTTCTTCGTCCTTCTGCCTTCATCCTTCTGCCTTCTGCTTTCTGCCTTCAAAACCCACCCTTCTGCCTTCTGCCTTCTGCCTTCTGCCTTCTGCTTTCTGCTTTCTGCCTTCTGCCTTCAAACCCCTCACCACGCCACATGCAGTCTCTCTCGCGACGGCTTATGCATTCGTTGTAACTCTTCCTGCTCCTGCTGCTGCACCGACCGCAATAGTCCTTCGACGCTCGGATCGCCCTTCGGTTGCTGCTGACCTCCCTGCTGTGGCGACGGCTGCGGTTTCTGCTGCGGTTGCGGACCGCGGTTCTGCTGCCCACCGCTCCCGCCTCCCTGCTGTTGTTTCTGCGTGGCCTCTTTGCGTCTGAGGGCAATCTCGAGATTCCGTTTCGCCGCGGAATCCGAGGGGCGCAGCCGCAAGGTCTGGCTGTAGTCGCGGATGGCGTAGTCGAAGGCATTTGCGGCCAGGGCGCTGTTGCCTCGATTGAAAAGGGCATCCGCACGCAGGGACGGATCGGCCAGCGCCTCTGCGATGGTCGACGATCCCGCCTCGCGATTGCCCGCCGCGATCTGCGCCGTGCCGAGGTTGAACGCACGCGCCGGAGTGGAAGCGATCGAGGATGACGTTGCGAACGATCTTTGCGCCTCGGCGTACTTTTTTTCAGCGAACTGCTTCACGCCGCGCGCCGTGGCCGCATGCGAGTTGGTCTCGCGAGTGAGGTTCGCCACAAAGGGAAGGCCGGCGATGAGAAGGATGGCCAAGACTTTCATTCGCGCGATCCCGCACAGACAAGAGTGTCTGTGCCACATTGGCACTGCCGTAGGAAGAGGTACTGCTCCTGCGCGACGCAGGACAAATGTGGCACAGACACTCTTGTCTGTGCCGGAGCTTGGCAACCTCCCACTCTCACTCCGCACCTCGATTCGCCAGCGAGCCGAGAAACAACGCCACGCAGGCAAACGCCAGTGGCCACTGATACCGCTCGATCGGAACCCGCACGTTTCTCTGTTTCAACGTCCCGCCCGTCGCCGCCAGCGAGTCGAGGGCATGCTCACCGAACGGATTCGCATAGAACGTTCCGCCGGTTGCGCGGGCGATCTTCTGCAGCGCCTCGGGATGCGCATAGGTCGTCACCACCTGGCCGTTGTCGTCGAGCAACACCCCTCCCCTCTCGTTGCGCGGGATCGTGCTGCCGCCGGCCGTACCGACGAGAATCGTCGACACGGGAACCCCGCGCTGCGCCAGTTTCGCGATCGTGTCGTCGAGCCGCGAGCTCTGGTCCTCACCATCGCTGATGAGCACGACGTCGCCCCGCTGCCCGGCGTCGCCGCCGGCGAGACGCAACGCGGCGTTGAGCGCCACCGAAAGGTCGGAACCGGGGTTCGATACCTCCCCCGCCTGAATCGAATCGAGGAGCGCTTCCACCGCATCGCCGTCGCTCGTCAGCGGCGAAACAACCTCGGCCGCCGATTCGAAGATGACCAGCCCCACGCGCCCCGACTGCGCCTCGATGATCCGTTTCGCGATGGCCTTGGCCGCCTCGAGCCGCGAGGTACCGACGTCGCGCGCATCCATGCTCAGCGACACATCGATGACCAGAACGCGGTTCGACTCGCGCTGTTCGATCGGGACGTTACGGAACCCCGCCTCCGGGCCCGCCAACGCGATCACGCAGCCGAGCAGTGCAAGAGCGGCAAGCCAGGGCCGGAGGGCGCGCGAGGGATTGGCCACACCGCGCAGCCTCTCCGAAACGAATCGCCGGGCGATGCGCACCCGCCGCCGCTCGCGCGCGACGAAAAAGATGAGCGCTAGCGGGATGAGTAGCGCAAGCCAAAGCAACTGCGGCGCGCGGAAGGTCATCGCCGCCTCCGGAGCGCTGGCGTCTCGCCGGCTGGCCCGGCGCCGTCTCGGCGCCGGTCGAAGGAGGAACGCTGCCGGCCCGTCAGACACCACACATTCGCTGGGAACACGGAGGCGAGACGCCTCCGGGCCAGCCGGCGAGACGCCGGCGCTCCGTGGATCACGCCGCCACCTTCTGCCACACCGTTTCTCCCGACAACAGAGCGAGCGCGAACATTGCCACTCCAATCGCCAGCGGCAAACCGTACAGCTCCTCGATCCGCTCGCTCTTCGGCGCGGTCAGGCGCGTCTTCTCCAGATGATCGATGCGGTCCAGCACCTCCCCCATCGTCCGTGCGTCGGTGGCGCGGAAGTACTCTCCGTTCGTCGCTTTGGCGATCGCGGCCAGCGCCTCTTCATCGAGGTCGGCGCGCACGAGCTGATACGTCGTCACGATCTCGCCGGTGAACGGATCCTGGCGTTTCATCGGGATCGGTACCGGCCCGCGGCTGCCCACACCGATCGTGTAGATCTTGATGCCGTAGCGCGCGGCGAGCTGCGCCGCGGCCAGCGGATCGATCGAGCCGGCATTGTTCACACCGTCCGTGACCAGGATGATGATCCGGCTGCGCGTCTTCGACGTCCGCAGCCGGTTGACGGCCGTGGCGATGGCGTGGCCGATGGCAGTTCCATCGCCGTTCTCGCCGACCTGCGCCCGCTCCAGAATGGCCGCGGCGATGTCGCGGTCGTACGTGATCGGCACCCGCGTGGCGGCGCGCACGCCGAAGGTAACGATGCCGATGCGGTCATCCTGCCGGCGGGCGATGAAGTCGCCGATCAACTCCTTGGCCACGCCGAACCGATTGCGCGGCTTGAAGTCCTCCGCGGCCATGCTGCCGGAGGCGTCGAGCGCCACGACGATGTCGATGCCGAAGCGGTCGTTCGTGGCCATCCGCGTCACGCGCTGCGGCCGCGCCAGCGCCACGATCATCGCTACGGCAGCGATCGATTCGAGCAGGAACGGGATTCCCGCGAGCTGCGCGCGCACGCTCCCTCTCGGCGTGACGAGGGACATCGATGAGATCGCAAACGCCCCGAAGCGATGACGCCGATCGCTGATGAGTAGAACGATCCTGCCGATGAGCGCGAGGATCAGCAGAAGCCAGAGCGGATTGGCGAAACGGATCATGCCGCGGCCTCATCCGCTGCCTCATCGACTGTCTTTTCCTCCGCCGGCGGCCGCGGCTCCGCCCACGATGGAATCTCGAGGGCTTGCTCGAGTGCGGCGTCGAAGTTTGACGGCGCGGCTCCCCAGGGCGAGAACTTCTCGAGATCGCCCTGGCGCAGGATCTGTGCAACGGAAACATCCTCGATGCGCGCCAGCAGCTCCGACGTCGTCAGCTCGGTGCCAAGGCCGGCGCGGACCGCGGCCAGATAGGCGCGAACGGCATCCGCCAGATGCGCCCAGCGCATCCGATCGCTCGTTCGCAACGCCATCACACGCGCGCGAAAGGCATCGGCCGGCATGATGACGATCCGCGGCTTGGCCACGCGCCGCTTCGCCAGGATCAAGACCGCCGTCCACGCCGCGATCGCCGCAAGCGCCGCGATGCCGATGGCGGCGAACGGCAGGCGCGGCCACGGCTCCGGCCTTGGAGGCTTCAGCGGCGCCGGCTCCAGTTTGTCGTCCGGCTTCAGCACCGAGTAAACCGGGATCACCACGCTGACCGGCCCTTCCGCGGAACGTCCGGTCACCGTGATCGTGTGTGGCACGAAGGTCCGGATCACGATGGAGTTGCCGGCGCGCGAGACCACTTCGTAATCGGGCGACGGATCGACCACGGTCGGCGACGCGAACTCGATCGTGACCGGATCGCCGACCGTCGCGCGCGCGGGGTGGAACATGGTGACCAGTACCAGCAGGAGGCCTGTCATCTCTAGGAGTTTGCGCGGCAGAACGATATAACGAAGATGGTGGCCGAGCCTTGGGCAACCAGCGCAGCCGGCCGTGCCGGCCTAGGAGTCTGCGCGGCAGAACGATATAACGAAGATGGTGGCCGAGCCTTGGGCAGCCAACGCAGCCGGCCGTGCCGGCCTAGGAGTCTGCGCGGCAGAACGATATAACGAAGATGGTGGCCGAGCCTTGGGCAACCAGCGCAGCCGGCCGTGCCGGCCTATCGCCTTCTTACCGCCCGCTCCCGGAAGAACCGCAGCAGTTCCCGATCGTACGGAATCGCGGTCGAGACGTTCATATGATCGATCCCGGCGGCGCGAAACCGGCGCTCGTTCAACTGGTCACGCGCCGCGGCACGCCGTGCCACGTCGGCATGGCGCAGATCGACGAATCGCGCCACGCCGCTCTCGACGTCGACAACCTGCGCCAACCCGCTCTCGGGGAACCGTTCCTCGCGCGGATCGCTGACCGTAATCGCCACGACGTCGTGTCTTCGATCCAGACGCCGCATCGTCCGCTCGAAGTTCTGATCGAGAAAGTCGCTGATGATGATTACGACCGCGCGGCGGGTACTGACCTGCTCGAGATAGCGCGCGGCCGCATCGAGGTCGGCCACCCCCTGGGGGCCGCGCATGGCCGCGTCGACGGCGGCGCGGACGATGACCTGCGCGTGCATCTGCCCCCGCCGAGGCGGGATATAGCCGACGCTGTTTGAAAAAAGCAGCAGGCCGATCCGGTCGGAGTTCTGCACGGCCGAAAAGGCGAAGACCGCGGCCAGCTCCGCGGCGATGTCGCACTTGCGCCAGTCGACTGATCCGAACGCCATCGAGCCCGAGACGTCGATGACCACGAGCACTGTCAGATCGCGCTCTTCGACGAACTCCTTCACATGCGGCACCCCGCTGCGCGCCGTGACGTTCCAGTCGATCGTGCGCACATCGTCGCCCGGCTGGTACTCCCGCACCTGCGAGAACTCGATCCCTCGCCCATGAAACGCCGAGTGATAGTCGCCCGCGAATCCCGCACGGATCAGACGCGCCGAGAGGATCTCGAGGTCGCGCACGCGGCGCGTGAGTGGGACGCGGTAGCGGGGTTTTCTGGAGCGGAAGAGGTTCATATAGGGTTGCTGGGGTTGCTGAGTTGCTGAGTTGCTGGGTTGCTGGGTTGCGGGTCGCTGAGTTCCTGAGTTGCTGATTCTTTGCTCAGTAATCATGCAACTCCGCAACTCAGCAACCTAGCAACCTTGAAACCCTGCAACCCCATTCACGGTACCGCCACCGCCCCCAGCACCTGTTGCACGATCGCGTCGGCCGTCACCTGCTCGGCGGCGGCCTCGTAGCTGAGGACCAGGCGGTGCCGCAAAACATCCGGTGCGATTGCTTTCACATCCTCGGGGACGACATACGGCCGCCCCTGGATGAAGGCGTAGCCCTTGGCCACATGCGCCAGCGCCAGCGTTGCCCGCGGCGAGGCGCCGAAGGCGATGTACGGTACGAGCGACGGCAATCTGAACTCGGCCGGCGTACGCGTTGCCGCGACGAGCTGGATGATGTAGCGCCCGATCCGCTCGTCGACATGAACGCCCGCCGCCAACTGCGCGATCTGCCCGATCTCGGCGATCGTCAGAATGCGGCGGATGGTCACCTGCTGCGCGACCGGGTCCAAGTAGATGCCAAGCATCCGCATCTCTTCGTCTGGTGAGGGATAGTCGGCGCGCAGCTTCATCACGAAGCGATCGACCTGGGCCTCGGGCAAGGCATACGTCCCTTCATGCTCGATTGGATTCTGCGTGGCGATGACGACGAACGGCTCCGGCAGGCGGTACGACGTGTCGCCGATGGTGACCTGCCGTTCCTGCATGGCCTCGAGCAGCGCCGACTGCACCTTCGCCGGCGCGCGGTTGATCTCGTCTGCCAGCACGAGGTTGGCGAAAATCGGTCCCTGCCGCGGTGTGAATACGCGATCGGCCGGATTGAAGATCAGTGTCCCGGTGATGTCGGCCGGCAGAAGATCGGGCGTGAACTGGATGCGATGAAACGACGCATCGATGGCCCCGGCCAGCGTCTTGACCAGCAGCGTCTTGGCGAGCCCCGGCACTCCCTCGATGAGCACATGTCCGCGAATCAGCAATGCGATGACGAGCCGGTCGACGATCGCTTCCTGCCCGATCACCGCCCGCCCCACCTCGCTCCGCAACCGCGCGATGACCTCGTGCGCGGCGGCGATGTCGGTATTGATGGTGGCCTGGTCCATGAAACGGAGTTTATCGTGGGACGATGTTGAATGATGCGGGGGTCGGGGGTCGGGAGTCGGGAGTCGACTTCACTCCGACTCCCGACTCCCGACCCCCGACAACCTCCCATGAGCCATCCAAAGAAAAAATGGGGCCAGCACTTCCTCCGCAACCGCGGAGCGGTGATGCGGATCGTCGAGGCCGTCGAGCCGGCAACGGACGACGTTGTCGTCGAGATCGGACCGGGCGAAGGGGTTCTGACGGAGAAACTAGCCGAGCTGCCGAATGAACTGATGGCGGTCGAGATCGATCCGGAGCTTTCGGACCGGCTTCGCGCACAGTTCGGCGATCGGATCACCCTCGTGAATGAAGACGCGATGGAGGCCCCGCTCCCCTCCCGCCCCTACCGCGCCGTCGGCAATCTCCCCTACAACGCCGGAACGCCCATCCTGCGCCGCGTCGTCTCCGATCCGAACTGCCGCCGCGCCGTCTTCATGCTGCAGAAAGAAGTAGCCGACCGGCTCGTAGCCAAACCGGGCGACGAGGCCTACGGCTACCTGACCCTCTTCGTCCGCCTCTACGCCTCGGCGCGCATCCTCATGACCCTCGAGCCGAAGTCGTTCTATCCGCCGCCGAAAGTCCGTAGCGCCGTGGTCGTCCTCGATCCGGACCGCAAACCGTTCGCCTCCGAGGAGCTCATCCACCTGATCAGCGCGTCGTTCCGTATGCGCCGCAAGAAACTGGTCAACAACTTGACGGAATTTGGAACACGCGACGAGCTGGTAGCGGCGATGGCACGTGCCGGAATCGATGAGGGGGTGCGGGCGGAGAGGTTGTCTCTGGAGGACTTTGCGAGGCTGGGGAGGGCACTGGCTGATACAGAACCACCGCTCTTGTCTGCGCGATAGGTCGGAGAGGTGCCGACGACCAGGACCGATGTGGCACAGACACTCTTGTCTGTGCGGGGACTCGACCCGACTCAAGATTGCGGGCTCTCAGGGCCGGCCGGCTTCGGCCGGCGCACAGACAAGAGTGTCTGTGCCACATCGGTCCCGGGCTTGCGGCAGCAGGCACGGAGGTTCGATCAGGCTGTAAGAAATGCATCGTCCCAGAGCGCCTCTTCGATTGACGTACAGCGGCCAGATCTCCAGCGCCTTGGCCATCATCTCCGCCCGCGGAAACCACTTCCCCAGCGGCGTCGTCCACAGCTCCACCTCCCCCGCCTCGATGGCCTCGGACATCTGCCTCTGCGTCCATCCGAGGAGCCTCATCGCCTGCGAAATGAAATGCGGCCGTTGCTGTAGGAGGCTGTGACGGATGCGGCCGATGACGTCGGTTTCGAGCATGGTTGGGTGCCTCGCGATCGGCCAGGTCGCGGTCATGCGCTGGCCGTCAAGTACCCGAACACCGAGCGCTCGTAGGCCTGGCAGTGGGTGTTCCCCGCCGCGCGTCGAAGTGAGGACCCGCGCCAGCCCGGCTCAATCCGTCGGCATCATCTCGGGCCGCACCTCATCCAGAGGACCGTCCATGAGGCGGTCACTGCTGCGCGCATCGTAAAACAGGTCGTTCCACACGCGCTGCGACACTCGTTCGCGACACATCTGCTCGAGTCCGGCTCCGACATCCGGACGGTTCAGGAGCTCCTTGGCCACTCCGACGTCAAGACGACCATGATCTACACCCACGTCCTTGGACTGGGCCCAAACGCAGTGCGGAGCCCACTCGATGCCCTCGGAGATTAGACGACGAACGGAGTCGCCCATTCTCCCGCACTCAGCTCGCCGAAGGACTAACCAAGGTGTTTTGAGCACGTTACCCGCCCCCTTCCGCGTATCATGTAGGAGATTACGCGACGTCGGCGTGGAAGCAGCGACTGGGAGGATGTCGCTGAAATCATAGTTAGGTGTGCACTGGGGAGGACGGATATGGTCACAACAAAACAGAACACGATCATTGCTTCTTTGCTCGTGGCAATCGATGTTACGTTCACTGGCTTCTACCTGGCGGGCCCGCCGCCTGCCTGGGTGCCCAACTGGCTAGGTGCTGCCATTGCACTCGCTCTTCTGTTCGGTATTTTTCTTGCTTTTAGGTCGATGGGCGCGCTGAGAGGAAGATTTATTGCGCTGTTCGCTGCCGCGTTGGTCGCTGCGTCTCTTTTGGCTTGGCTTGCAACGCAGCACGCCTAACTTTCGGTTGCAGCCGACGCGAACCCGCGACCTGCTGCCTCCCAAGTACGATACAGTTCCGTGTGCGGGTCCGCGCGGCTGAACCTGGATCCGTTGGGCGGCAGGTGCCACGCTGGATCAGTCCGCCCGAGCAATCCATACGCACTCACGGCTTGGCCGTGCTCCTCACTCGGTTATGCGGGCGCTCGACCTGTCCGATCCGGGGCTCTTGAAGTCACATCCGAGAAAAGCTCGCACCCCCACATCACGTAGCTCTCATAGTTTAGAAGTGCCCATCGTTGGCAGTAGCTATATACTTCATGAACGCTCGCATTGGTGGGCTGCGGGCTGTTGATCCGCGATGAATGAGAGGCTGCATGGCTGAAACGTGGAAGCCGTCAGAGGTTTGCTTTCGTGTGTGCGGTACTTGTGTGGTTCTGGCTGCGACGCTCGGCGTTACCGGGTGCGTCGTCAAAGAGGCCGGTATCGCTTCCTTCGCTTTGATTTTCGTGGCAGGGGCTGTGCTGGCCCTCGTTGTCGGCATCATCGCAGCCATATGGGATCAGTAACGACAGCCACTCAGCGCTCAAAACTTGCCATTTCCTCAGCTTGCGAACGGCCGCCCAACTCACGCTTGCAGCCGGCTCAGTGCCGCTCGCTCCCACATCCCGAGTGCGCTACCCTTGCGCGCGCGGCACTGCGCGGCTTAGGACTTCTCTGGGGTCAGGTCTAAAGTCTAAAGTGGGTTCAAGGGTGCGCAAGCTCCGACTCCCAATTGGTCAAAGACGCTCCCGGCTTGTACCGGCACCGCTGGTAGCGCCCAGTATCTGGCCGGTGAGGTTGGCGAGGATCAGCGTGACGAGGCAGAACAGGTCTTCGAAGTAGGGCCTGGAGCCCGCAGCCCCGCCCAGCAGATCGGGGATGGAGAGCCTCGCCAGTCGCAGCGGAAGCAAAGGAAGCGCCAGCCACCAGCGCCATCGCTCTTTCCATTGGCCACCCGCGGCTCTGGTTCTGACCGGCGAATGTAAGGACGAAATTGGCGCGGTCCATGGCCGAAGACCTCGAGTCCGGGTGGTTGACCGTTACGCCCACGAGAGCAGATCTCGCGTCGGCGTTGTGGGCTGCGGCGATCGACGCCAACCAGTCACTCGGCGCGGTGCAGTGATCCTCGCTCACCACGATAATGGCTCCGCGCGCGGCAGCAATCCCGGCTGCTCGCAACGCAAACGAGTCTTTCCCCGGAAGCCGGAGCCAGCGCACCGCCGGATCGGGATGTGCCGCTGAAAGGGCCGCGCCGTGGCCGTCGAGGACAAGGGCCTCGAAGGAGGGCGCACCGGTCTGGGACAGAAGCGACGCCAGGGCCGAAGAGACCGCGGGCCACGGGTTGACGGTCGGCAGCAGCACGGAGATGAGCGGTGCGTCGAAGGATGACTCTGTCAGCTCGTCAATCTCTGCGTTCACTTCCGCCAGCGTAGCAGAGGAGGAGCCGCGTGGCTGGCGGGCTAGGTATTCAGCGGCAAAGAGGCCTCGCGTTGCGCTAAACTGGTTAACGACTGGTTGAATTGGTGGGAGACGAGCCATGGCAAAGGTTAGCGCTTTCGAGGCAAAGACTCGGTTTGGGGAGTTGCTCAACCGCGTATCGCAGGGCGAGGAGGTCGTCATTACCCGGCATGACAAACCTGTAGCGCGCCTGGTGCCGGAAGGCGCTCAGCGGTTTGACGATGTCCGCCGCGCCGTGATGGGACTTCGGGAGCTGCAGCAACGCATCCGACGGAGATCCAAAACGAAGCTGTCCAAGCGCGAGGTTCGATCCGCCATCGACGAGGGTAGGTTGTGATGCGGGCCTTTGTCGCGGATGCTTCGGTCGCTGTCGGATGGGTCCATCCGGCCCAGGCTACGGCCGAGACAGAAGCGATGTTGGATGCCATTGCCGAAGGGGCCATACTCGAAGTGCCAGCGTTGTGGCCATTGGAAGTGGCCAACGCGCTCACGGTACTCGTTCGCCGGCGGAAGCTGACCGAGAACGAGCGTCAGACCGCCCTCGGATGGCTTCGCGCTCTCCCGTTGCGCATCGATCATGAGATGTCGTCGCTGGCCTTCTCGCTGTTGTCAGAGTTGGCCACCACCCATCATCTGTCAGTCTATGACGCGGCCTATCTGGAGCTTGCGCATCGACGAAAACTCATGCTGAGCTGTAACGACGGACCCCTTAGAAAAGCCGCGACGCAGTTCGGTGTAGACCTCTGGGAGTGAGTGCGAAGACTGGGCCCTGGCGACGCGCGCCGAAGGCGCGGCCAACTACTTCGCCCGATCGTCCCCCGCTTCATACTTCCACGCCGTCATTCCATGCGCTCCCTCGGCGAATCGCGTGTCGACGAACTCTTCGAAGGGGATGGCGTGATCGAGGACGCCGGTGGACACCATCAGCTTGACGATGGTCTCGAAATCGGCGCGCCGAGGAGAGAGCGGCTCGTATTTCACGCGGTCGATCGGATTGGTGAGCGCCCAGCGCAGCATCTTCGGGTCCTGGTGGTAGTAGAAGCGGCCGACGAAATCCGCGGCGTGAAGACGGTGCTTTCTGGCGAGATCCTTCTCCTCGAGCCAGAGACCCGATCGGGCGATGCCGTCGACGAGCGCCTGCACCGCCTCGGGGCGCCGGTCGATCACGTCCTGCCGCACGACCAGGACGCAGGAGATGTAGTCGGGCCAGTACTGCCGGGCATGGAAGAGCACGCGGCCGAAACCGACGATTTCCGCCTGCGAGGGATACGGCTCGCCCATGGAAAACGCGTCGATCGCCTTCGCGGCCAGCGCACCGGCAACATCAGCAGGCGACATCTCCACCATTCGTGCGTCTTTCTTCGCATCCATGCCATTTGCGGCAAATGCCCGGTAAACGATGAGGCGCTCGTCAGAAAAGCGGCTGGGGATGGCGATCACCCGGCCACGGAGATCGGACACGCTGTGTACAGGTCCGTCCTTTTGCACGACGACCGCGGAACCGTAACGGTGCCCGAGGTAAACAATCTTCACCGGAACGCCCTGAGCCCGCAGGGCGATTGCCATCGGCGCGACCATGAACGCCGCCTGCATCTTGTTGGACATCAGCGCTTCTTTTACTTCAGGGAAACCCTGAAACAGGCGCGGGATGAAGATATGTCCGGACTGCGAGTAGGCGGAGATGTAGTCGGTGACCGGGCAAGCGAGATGTCACGTCACCGGGATGTACGCGACATTCAGCTTCCGGCTTGCTTCCGGCAACCGGTCGTTCATCAGCACCTGCCAGTTCACGTTGAGCACAAAGTGCGCGGCCGTGATGGCAACGATCCAGGCGCCGATGGCGAGAATGAGTTTTCGCATGGTCCCTCCTTGAAACCAGAAACTAGAAACCAGAAACCAGAAGGAGTGCTGCATGGGGCTGCGTCTCTGGCTTCTAGTTTCTGGTTTCTGGTTTCTGGTTTCTGGTTTCTGGTTTCTGGTTTCTGGTTTTCATTCACTGATCCACTCCTCCACTCTCCGAATCCCCGTATCGAGCAGCAATCCAATCACGCCGATCATCAACATTCCGGCGACGACGAGGTCGTAGCGCTTGCCGGCGTTGCGGGCGTCGATGATGAGGTATCCGAGTCCTGAATCGACGGCGATCATCTCGGCGGCGACCAGGACGACCCAGGCGATGCCGAAGGCCAGCCGCAGCCCGACCATGATGCGCGGCAGGACGGCCGGGGCGACGACGCGGATCATGAGCTGCCGCGTGGAAAGGCCGAAGTTGCGGCCGGCCTGGAGGTACATCGGCGGGACGTTGCGGACGCCGTTCATCGCCGCCACGATGATCGGAAAGAGCGAAGCCAGGAAGATGAGAAAGATCGGCGCGGCATTGCTGACGCCGAACCAGATCACGGCCAGCGGCATCCAGGCCAGCGGCGAGATCGGCCGCAGCATCTGGATCAGCGGATTGATGGCGCGCGCCAGCGGCGCATGCCATCCCATGAGGAATCCGATCGGGATGCCGGCGACGATCGCCGCCAGGTAGCCGGCGAAGACGCGCGTGAGCGAGTCGCCGATGTAGCGCCAGAGGAGGCTCTTTTCGGAGAGCGTGAGGATCGCTTTTGCTACGGCTACCGGCGAGGGAAAGATCTTCGTCCCGGAGAGTTTTACCGCGATTGCCCAGATCGCCAGGATGATCGCGGCGGTGATCACTGGCAGAACGAACCGCAATGTTGAATGTTCAATGTTGAATGTTGAATGTTGAATGGAGGGTTTCATCTGCCCCCCCATTTAACATTCAACATTGAACATTCAACATTCAACATTTGCCTACACCTGATGCGCCAGCCCGATCTCGCCAAAGATCAGGTCCCGCAATTCAATGTACCGCTTAGACGACAGGTCCCTCGGATGCGCAATATCGATGTCCACCACCCGCCGGATCCTGCCGGGCCGAGCGCTCATGACCACGACGCGGTCGGCCAGTTGCACCGACTCATCGATGTCGTGCGTCACGAAGAGCACGGTCTTCCGTTCGGCGCGCCAGATGCGAAGGAGCTCGCTCCGCATCTGCAGGCGGGTGATGGAATCGAGTGCACCGAACGGCTCGTCGAGAAAGAGCACGTCGGGGTTCACGGCCAGGGCGCGTGCCACTTCGACGCGTTGTTTCATGCCCCCGGAGAGCTCGCGCGGGTAGGCTTTCTCGAAGCCGTCCAGACCGACGAGCTGAATGTACTGCGCCACGCGCTGACGCCGCGCCTCTTCCGGCATATCGAACAGCCCGAAGCCGATGTTCCCTTCGACGGTAAGCCACGGAAAGACGCCGCGCTCCTGAAAGACGAAGATGCGCCGGCGGTCGGGAGCCGTGACCGGTTCGCCGTCGATCGTCACCGAGCCCGCGGCCGGCGCCAGGAAACCGCCGGCGATGTTGAGGAGCGTCGACTTGCCGCATCCGGAGGGGCCGACGATGCAGAGAAACTCCCCCTCCTCCACGCCAATGGTGACGTGCTGGAGAACCTCCATCGCGCCGAAGCGCATCGACACATCGGTGAACTGGACTTTCACTCGGTGGCGTATCCCCAGCGAACGGAGTCGAGCCGCTCCAGGCGGCGCATGAGCAGGTCGAGAACGACGCCGATGACACCGATGAGCACCATGCCGGCGATGACGAGATCGTAGCGGTCGCCGGCGTTTCGCGCGTCGACGATGAGAAAGCCGAGGCCGGAGTTGACGGCGATCATCTCCGCGGCCACGACCACCAGCCAGGCCACGCCGAGAGCGATGCGCATGGCCACGATGAGCTGCGGGAGGATAGCCGGCAGGAGAACATCGGCCACACGCGCGCGGAGCGGAACTCCGAAGTTGCGCGCCGCGGCGAGATGAACAGGATCGATGTTGTGGACCGCATTCATCGTGGCAACGGTGAGCGGCAGGAATGAAGCGAGAAAGATGAGGAAGATCGCCGAGACGTCGCCGACGCCGAACCAGAGGATGGCGATCGGAATCCAGGCCAGCGGCGAGATCGGCCGCAATACCTGGAGGATCGGATTGATGGCCATCTCGCCGAGGCTCATCATTCCCAGAGTCAGTCCAAACGGGATGGCGATCACGAGCGCCGCCAGATAGCCCCACGTGACGCGAAACAGCGAGGCCACGACGTACTTGACGAGCAGCCCGCGCACCGCCAGCTCACCGATTGCCCGGCCGACGACGATCGGCCCGGGAATGAGCGACGGCCTCATCAAAACGGCAATCTGCCAAGCCGCGAGAGCGACGACGATCCCGGTCAATGGAAGCAGGCGCGAGCGGCTCACGTTGCGAGGGAGAGTAGCAGAAGCGAATCCCCGAAAGGAGAGCGGGCGTCTTCGCCTGCTCCCGACGGGCGTCCTCGCCCGACGGTGGGGACGAGGTCAAGTCGAAAATGTAGCGTAAATGACAGCAGAACTGACGATCCGCGTTTTCAGGTTCAAGCCTGCTTTTTGGCGGGACCCACCGCCGGGCGAGACGCCACGGCGGGAGCAGGCGGGACGCCGCTCTCCGTACCACACCACAACCTCGGAGGCCCCCATGACCCGCATCCTCCTCACCCTCGCCACCCTCGCCCTCCTCCTCGGCGCCGCCCCTGCTCCGCCGCGCGCGGTGGCCACGTTCGCCGGAGGTTGCTTCTGGTGCATGGAGCCGCCGTTCGAGCGGTTGAAGGGGGTCATCACGGTGACGGCGGGCTACACCGGTGGGCGTGTCGACAAACCGACGTACGAGGAAGTGTCCGCCGGCTACACGGGACATCGCGAGTCGGTGGAAGTCGTCTACGACCCGAGGGTGATCGGCTATCAGCAGCTCCTCGACGTCTACTGGCACAACGTCGATCCGCTGAACAACGCCGGGCAATTCTGCGACAACGGAGGGCAGTACCGCACGGCCATCTTCGTCCACGACGCCGAACAGCGGAGGCTGGCCGAGGCATCGAAGCAGGCTGTCGGCGTGAAGTTTCATCACGACGTCTACACCGACATCCTCCCCGCGGGCCGCTTCTATCCGGCCGAGGAGTACCACCAGGATTACTACAAGAAGAATCCGCTCCGGTACAAGTTCTACCGCTTCAACTGCGGACGAGACCGGCGGCTGGAGAAGTTATGGGGCGCGGCGCCGGCGCATTGAACGGCGGCTTCGCCGCGCTGTCGGTTGTCGGTTGTCGGTTGTTCCGGGGGCTCCAAGTTTCGGCGCGCGCAACACGGCTTGAACCTTGTAGCGCCGCCGTTTCGCCGAGCGGCGGCCTGTACAGGTAGGAGAGCAGTGCGTAGCCCCTGGGACCGCGGGCGTCCCGCCCGCGCTTTCAAGCAGCAGGATGCCGATCATCAACGCGGATGAGACGCCCCACGCTCCCAGGTGTCGTGTCGCAACATTGCCCGCCGGTGACGCACGTTCGTCCCGTCCTCGAGGCAACGCCGCGCTCTTTTGACGCATGACCGTCCCGTCCTCGAGGCAACGCCGCGCTCCTTTGAGGCACGACCGTCCCGTCCTCGGGGCAACGCTGCGCTCTTTTGAGGCACGACCGTCCCGTCCTCGATGCAATGCCGCGCTCTCTTGACGCATGACCGTCCCGTCCTCGATGCAATGCCGCGCTCTTTTGACGCACACCCGTCCCCTCCTCGATGCAATGCCGCGCTCTTTTGAGGCACACCCGTCTCGTCTTCGAGGCAACGCCGCGCTCTTTTGACGCACTGCATCACGGCAGCGATGCAACGCCGCAAGCTGCGGACGAACATGACTCATGGCAGCGATGCAATGCCGCAAGCCTCGGACGAACGTGACTCACGGCAGCGATGCAATGCCGCAAGCCTCGGACGAACGTGACTCACGGCAGCGACGCAACGCCGCAAGCTGCGGACGAACATGACTCACGGCAGCGATGCAACGCCGCAAGCTGCGGACGAACGTGACTCACGGCAGCGATGCAACGCTTCAAGCTGCGGACGGACGTGACTCACGGCAGCGAGGTAACGCGACACCTCGGACATCTCCCTGCACTAACCGGACGAATCGGCGCGTGGCCGAAACGTCCAGCCGGTGGCCGCTCGCACTTGTCGACGAGTCGTGACGTCACCTCCGGCCTGACCGCTCGCAGAAGGAGGCTATGTCATGAGTACCACCGTCACCAATACCCCTGAACCATCGAACCCGGATCCGGCCAAGCTGACCGCCGACGAGGTCATCACCCAAATGCGCAGCATGCGCTCGCAGATCGATGAGGTCGCGCCGTTGTCGAAGGAGCAGCGCAAGCAGCTCAAACAACGTCTTCGGAATCAGCCGAAGAGCGTCGTCGAGGCATCGATCAACGTCCTCGGCGTGCTCGACAACGTGTCGCAGGCGATCGGCCAGCCGCTCGACGAAGTCCGTCAGTTGCAGGACGACTCGATCCGCTGGGAGGCCGTGGCCGACGAGGTCCGCGCGTTCCTGAACGGCATAGAGGGAGCAAACCTCAATCGCCGCCAGCAGCTCGCGCTCATCGCCGTGCAGGCGTACTCGATCGGGACCCAGTTGGCGAAGGATCCGGACAAGGCAGTGCTCGTGCCGCACGTGGAGGAAGTCAAACGCTTGAAGGCCGTGTCGCGCCGTAAGAAGGCGACGCCAGCCCCTCAAACGCCAGCTCCGACACCGGCACCGGCACCCGTCCCTGTAACGTCCACCCACTGAAAGCGTAAACAATAAAAAGGAGGCAGTGAACCCGGGCGCGCCTGCGGGCGCGCCCGGGTTCCATCGAACGGTCATGAAGAACCTTACTGCACCCGAACGTGTCGTGGCGCTCATGCACGAGTACCTCGACGTGTTGCTGCGCGTCGGAGAGGCCCCCGATTCGCCGGTGTACGCGTTCGTGAAGAAGGAGAAGAGACGCCAACTCCTCCGCGACGCCAAGCGTCTGCGTAAGCAGCAGGTCGAGCCGCGCTACAAGAATCTCCATTCCGCCGAGGAGCTTGCGGACCTTTATGAACGGACCGCGCAGCGCGACGAGATTCTCGAGCAGGGAACGAAGGGATCTCCAGCGAATCTCGGCGGAGCTCAAGCAGATCCGCAAGGGAAAAGAGGCCGAGGTCGAAAAAGCGATGGAGACGTTACTCAACGAGTCGGCGCGAACGGCGATAGAACACGGTCCCGGCAGTGAGGCCGATCGACGACACCGGCTATTGCACTACCTGTGGTGGTTCGGCGGGCAGGTCCTCTCGCATCGGCGCAAGCCGCCGGTTCCGTATTCCGGGCTGTTTCCTCCAACCCGCGATCCCTCGATCCAGCCGCGCATGGAGTTGTCCGCGGCCCAGATTCTCGACTCTCCACCCCCAGGCGAGCCGGTCATCGCCTTCCCGCCGGAAGGGAGCGACTCCGGACGCCCACGCGTCTTTCTCCGCATCGGCGTCGGCGACGCGTCGTGGACCGGCAGCTTCGAGATCGGTCACATGAGCGTCGGATCGATCTCCATGATGCCCGACGACAAGCACCTCTTCATCTCCGCGAAAGGAGCCGGCTACATCATCGACCTGAAGAGGCGCACGCTCGTGGAGCAGATCGGCACCCACGTCGCCTTCGTGAGGATGGATGCGCCCAGGACGCTGTTCCTAGTCGACCACAACGGCATGAGCCTGGAGATGTTCGGCAGGACCGGCCGCCTCTGGAAAACAGACACGATCAGCTCCGGAGGATTTCGCGAGATATCGCTCGAAGACAACATGATCCTCGGCGAAGCGCGGCAGGCATCGGGGGAGGGGTGGGTCGGTTTTTCGGTGAACGTGGCGACGGGTGAGGTGCGGTTCGAAGATGCGGGTTCACTGTGATCCTGAAAACATATTGGGCCATTTGTCATCCTGAGGCTGCCGGAGCCGCTGAGCGCGCGTAGCGAGCGAAGTGCGGCGCAGGACGGCGAAGGATCTCCAGATGCGCTGCTTGGGGCAGGAGCGAAACTGTAGTTTCTGTGAGGAGGTCCACCGTCCAAGGGAGGGGCTCGCAAACGAAAGATCGAGCTGATTTGGATAATGACAAACCCCTGCTGCGCTTCTGCCCCATGCAGCGCATCTTGAGATCCTTCGCCGTCCTGCGCCGCTCCTCGCTTGCTACGCTCGCTCAGCGGCTCCGGCAGGCTCAGGATGACAAATGGGCCGAGGTGCGGGCGTGGCGGTGCCGGGGGATATACTTTGATCATGTCGAGGTACGCCGCGCTTCGCGAACACGACGACACGTCGAACGCCGATCACATCATCGTCCTTCACGATCTCACGTGGGAAGACTACGAGCGCTTGCTCGAGATTCGTGGCGATCGTTCCGCCCCGCGCATCAGCTATCTAGAGGGGGAAGTGGAGATCATGAGCCCGTCGAAGGATCATGAGCAGATCAAGTCATACATTGGACACCTCCTCGAAACGTGGTGCATCGATCGCGGCATCGAAGTGAGGCCTTTCGGCAGTTGGACGCTGACGAGAGAAGAGAACGAACGTGCCGCCGAAGCCGACGAGTGCTATACGTTTGGGACGGAGCCGCGGGAAAGCCCACAACTCGCAATCGAAGTCGAGTGGACACGAGGCGGCATCGACAAACTGGAAATCTACCGGAGGCTCGGCGTCGACGAAGTCTGGTACTGGCGCAAAGGAGCCATCGAAATCTACGTTCTCACGGAGGGGATGTTTACCCGAACGGAGCGGAGTCAGCTCCTCCCAGACCTCGACGTCGCACTGCTCGCTTCCGTGCTTGATCGCGAGACGCTCACGCAGGCCGTACGCGATTTCAGAAAAGCCCTCGAACGGATCGCCGGCCGCTCATAGCGCGCCGCCCAGGAAGCGCAGGAATCCTCGCGCGAGGGGAGTTTATGGTCGCGAGGAGCAACAGCTTGGGTCGCACCTTCGTTCTTCGCGATCGACTCCGGCTGCGGGCGTGGTTACGAAAAAGCAGCCAGGGTCAGGCCTTCGTTTTTTCGACGCCCGTAACCAGTTGCAATACCAACTATTTGTGGCGAGCCAACTAGAGGTCGGGAACGATCGGTGAGTTATTCGCAGAAACCGCAGATCGAATAACGAAGGCCTGGCCCCCAGGCACTCCTGACTCCAGATCGAGGAGGTCGCGCCGTTGTCGCAGGAGCAGCGCAAGCTGGTCAAACAGCGTCTGCGGACCCAGCCGAAGAGCGTCGTCGAGGCAGCGATCAACGTCCTCGGCGTGCTCGACAATGTGTCGCAGGCGATCGGCCAACCGCTCGACGAAGTCCGTCAGTTGCAGGACGACTCGATCCGCTGGGAGGCCGTGGCCGACGAGGTCCGCGCGTTCCTCAACGGCATCGAGGGGGCAAACCTCAATCGCCGCCAACAGCTCGCGCTCATCGCCGTGCAGGCGTACTCGATCGGGACCCAACTGGCGAAGGATCCGGACAAGGCGGTGCTCGTGCCGCACGTGGAGGAAGTCAAACGCTTGAAGGCCGTGTCGCGCCGTAAGAAGACGACGCAGGCCCCTCAAACGCCAGCTCCGACACCGGCA
>JADGNY010000148.1 GCA_017883235.1 Thermoanaerobaculia bacterium
TTGGGGGTCCTTCGGCGTCCTTCGCCGCGACGTTTGATTTGAGCAATCACCAACACCACGGGCGCGGCTCCGGCAGCCTCAGGATGACAGTGAATTGAGGAGGCGCTTAATTCCGGACTTCAATCTTGACACGACACTAGATCCGTTTGATTGTCGCGAACCAGACCGGAGCACCCTTGTCGTGAAATCTCGTCTGAAGCCGGTCCGGTTCGATGGCGGCGACATTCCATCCATTGCCGGGGTTGAACGCCGCTCTCAGCTCTTCCTGAGTGATGGGGTGCGGGCCGGTATCGGGACCATCGTCGCTGAAGCACAACACATACAAGGTTCCGTCGTGCACGGTCACCGACGCCAGACTTGCCAACGTATCGTGGACGCTCCTCGCCGTCGAAGGTGCGGAACAGCCCGCAGTCCAGCACCGTCTCAAACATCCGCCCCAAACGCTCCAGACGGAGCGCGTCCGCCGCAACGAATTCAACCTCGATCCCACGGTCCCCTGCTTTCTCTCGGGCCATCGCCAGTGCCGTCTCCGCCACGTCAACGCCCAGAACCGGCAATCCCAGCGAGGCGACGTGAACAGTGTTCTCGCCGGTCCCGCAGCCCGCATCGAGTACCGCTCCGGCGAATCGGCCTTCGGATGCCAGACGCACGACTGCGGGTTGTGGCCGGCCAATATCCCAAGGCGCAGGGCCGTCCTGATACGACGCATCCCAGGGCAGCCCCGTCATCCGTTCGTGACTGGTTGGGTGCCGGCCACGGAACGGCTCGTCAGCGAGGGTTCCTGATCGCTCCGACAACTTCGTCCCCTCCTGCAACTGATCTTGCCACCTCATCGTAGCAGCCAATCCACGGGTCTTGACGATTCCTCACTCTACGAAGTCGACTCGCCAGTTGACGAAGTCATTTCGGACGTTGACCAGGTCGATTCGCTCATTACCGAAGTCGATTCGTGCGTTGACCGGGTCGATTCGCGTGTTGACCTTGGTCGATTCGGGTGTTGACCGAGTCGATTCGCGTGTCGGCCGGGTCGATTCGCGTGTTGCCCAGATCGATTCGCTTGTTGACCGGGTCAATTCGCGCGTTGACGAAGTCGATTCGCATGTTGACGACGTCGATTCGCGTATCGACTTAGTCAATTCAGACCTTGTTAAAGCCGATATCTGCGCGTCTTTTTTTGGGAAAACAGGCAAGTTGTAACAACTTGACGGTAATCGTTTGCCTGTCTCATCCGTCTAATGGTTGTGATGAACGCAAGAAGACGGCCGGCCTCGGGAAGGAACGCGAAAAAGTCGCGGCGGGCCGGGGTGCGTTCACGCGGACAGAAGCCTTGGATTCGTCCGATCCGGCACACGAATCGTGCCATCGATTCCACGCAGCGGCTGACCGCTTCCGCACGTAGGCTCCTCAACGAATGCCTGACGTTCGCCGGGGTACGTCCGATCTGGGCGACGCGGCAGCTCCAGCGCATCTCGGGCATACTCGTCGAGGCCTCGGACCGGTTGGCAATTGGCCTGAAGCGTCTGAACGCGACGAATGAATGCCTCGCCCTGGCACCGGAAGACGCCGGCGATGCGCCCGAACGGATGATCGCTGCCATGGAGCGTTGGATCGTTGCCGCCGGCGAGCTGGCCTTACTCTCGAACCGGCTGGAGGACACGTCTGCCACGCTGCTGGCCTATGTACAGTCCGGCGTCAGCGGTCTGCTCGCGTGACCGTCGCCGAGGCTCCGAGACGGATCTTCAGGGGCCGCGCTCCTCCGCTCGTCTCAACCTGCACGCTCTGATCACTGCAAGTTGAGACTGAGAAAGAAAGGAGAAACATCATGAGTCAGGTAAATGAAGTACCCGTTACACCGTCGCAAACGTATACGGACGCCGCGCAGGTGCTCGTGGAGGATGTACGTGGCATGAGGCAGAAAATCCCCAACCTCGTCATCCCGGAGTCCGGGAATGCCAGCCAGAAGTTGGTCACCGCTGCCACTGTTCCGCCGCAGTTCGTCGAGTTGACGGCTGTTGCGGTCAGGAACAGCGCGGCACTGGTCCGGGGAGGCGGAGCCGATCCTGTCCGGACCCGTGATCTGATGAGTTACGCGGACGCATTTCTGCCTTTGGCGGACGAGTTGGAAGCGCTGGCACACTTCATCCGTCACAGTGCGCTTACGGCTCGAAACATTGCGGGGAGTGATGCTCTCACCACGTATGCCCTGGCACAGCGGCTTGCCAAACGTCCCGAGACCGCCGATCTCGCTCCGCATGTCGCCGACATGCGCAACGCGCTCGGCAAGCGGTTTGGTGGTACCAGAACCAAGCCGGCCCCGAAGCCGGCGGTGACGAAACCGTCATCGACGTAGAGGGGTTCATGCAGTAAACGCGTAGTCCCGCGCGGGCGCGTCCGAAGGCGCGCCCGCGCATTTTTAACTTAAGCGATTCGCGGCCGGAGCGCTGGCGTCTCGCCGGCTGGCTCGGCGGTAGCCTGCCCTGAGCGAAGCCGAAGGGTCTCGCCGCTGAGGTTACCAGGCGAATGTATCGAGTCTTGCAGTCCGGGGGCGAGAGGTAGTGGGTCAGTTTGAGCCGTGAGTTGTAACACGCCTCGGATGACGGGCGCGCCGAGCAGTGTTAGATTGGTCGCGATGGCGAAGCCGAGCAAGTCCGAACACACTCCCGACGTGAACGAAGATGCCGCTGATGAGGCGATCATCAACGCGCGAGCGATCCTTGAGCGCGTCACAGGCGAGCGGATGCCGAGCAGCGCCTACCGGGAGCGCGCCATGAAAGGCGCAGCAGCTCGCACCGCGAAGCTCACCCCCGAGGAGCGCAGCGCCATCTCCCGCAAGGGCGGTTTGAACCGCTGGAAGAGTCGCCAGCCAAAGTAAGCGGCTTGCTTTCCCTCAAACCCTGCTCCACAATCCTCCGCGCACCACGTCGGCTTCGACACGGCAGGGCCGCGAGTTGCCTCCATCCGGTAGCGTGATGCACGGCAGGGCCGTCACTGACCGGAAGCGAGTTCCCCCAACGGGAACCGTTCGGAGGTGATCGATGAGCAAGCCGTAAGCCGCTCCCCACAACTTCAGTTCCGCTGAAAACACGAAAACCGCCGTGTGGCGGCGGTTCAGTGTTGCGACCAAAAGGAGGTTACTCGATGCGAGTGACTACTTTACTGGAACGCCCGTGGTCCGTCAATCGTAGCCCGAAGCGATCGGGCCGGAAACGCTCGGGCAGACAACTCCCGATCTACCGAAAACGCAGATAACTTACCTGCCGCGCGGTGTCAAAACCGCGCGGCAATACGTCCACAACTGGCTGTAAACAAAATGATTAAAGGCTTGACTATGAGAGCTAAGCAAGCTAAATTGTTACATAACAAGCTGACTCCCGAGAAGCAAACCAACCTGCTGAACTGCATCGTCGAAGGTATGAGCGTACGGGCCGCGTGCCGCATCACCGGCATCGCGAAAGGCACCGCGCTCAAGCTCATTCGCAATGTCGGCGAGGGATGCGAAGCGTTTCAACGGCAGTGGCTGACCGGTCTCGAAACCGCGCGCGTGGAGTGCGATGAAATTTGGTCGTTCTGCTACTCGAAAGAGAAGAACGTGCCGAGCGGGATATCGAAGGAAGTCCGCGATCGTTTCGGATGGGGCGACGTGTGGACATGGACTGCGATCGACGCCACATCGAAGCTGATGATTACGTGGCGCATGGGCGACCGCACCGGCGCGACCGGCATCCCATTCATGGAAGACCTTGCGTCACGTCTCACCCGCCGCGTGCAGCTCACAACGGACGGACACGGCGTCTATCCCGAGGCCGTCGAGGTCGCGTTCCGTGGCGATATCGACTACGCAACGGTCGTGAAAGAGTACGCCGCAACTCCGAACGCTTCCGAGCGTCCGGCGCACGTTCGCTACTCGCCGAGCGAGTGCAAGTCGATCATAAAGCGGACCGTCGCGGGCGATCCCGACAGGGCGCTGATTTCGACCAGCTACGTTGAGCGCAGCAACCTGTCTGTGCGCATGATGAACCGCCGTTTCACGCGGCTGACGAACGCCTTCAGCAAACGAATTGAGTACCACCGGGCCGTCATGGCTCTGACTTTTTTCTATTACAACTTCTGCCGGAAGCATTCGACGCTGAAGGGCAAGACTCCGGCGATGGCGTCGTGGATCACCACGACGGTGTGGAACGTGCGCGACATGCTGTTCGTGGCAGATCAGCAACTCCCAGAGACGGCGTGAGCGACGACGAATCGCGGAAAGATAGGAACGCAATGACTACACCAGAACAAGACGCCACGCTAGGCCGCGCGATCAGAGAATCCAAAGAAGCCGATGCGGAGCTGACGCGGCTGTTGCTGAAAGCTGAGTTTCGCGCCGATCAGCTTGAGCGATTAGCCGAGGATCTGCGCGCAAGGGTAAAGCGAGCGAGGCGCGCCGCTCCGCAATTAGGAGACGGTGCAGGCACCTATGCCGCGCTGCGCGGCGGTCCTGTCTTCAACGACCAAGCACTCGACGAAGCGCGCCTCCGTGAGTGCGCGACCGTGGCGAACATAGAAGAGATAAGCGCCCTCGACCGCGAGATCGGCGCAGCGGTCGCGAAGGCGAGCACGTGCTACCGGCGCAAGACGGAAGCACTTAATCTCTGAGCGTGTCCCGCTAGGAGTACCATGCGCTTTCCCACATCGGAGGTGACCCCATGAAACATACGGTGACGCTCCTTGCGGCTCTCGTATTCTCATCTGCTTTTGCTGCCGGTTCGGGCGGCGGATCGTCGCGAGGGGAGGCGATCGCCTCACTGCGCGCGATCCAGAGTGCTCTCGACGCCGGAGCAGACATCGGCGACTTCAAACGGTTCGTGATCGATGCGGCAGTCAAGGTTGATCGACTGCCCGACACCGCGAAGAACCGTCCAGTGAAAGACATCTTGGATCTCTACAAACAGGCTGTCAGGTTCAACGCGATTGCCTTGTCGGGAATGATCTCCGACGGCGCGTTGGCGGCTGCGAAGGAGATGTACGCCAGAGCGAATAAGGGTTCGTCGGCGGTAGCTGAGGAATTGGACCGCATGACCGCAGACATCCCTATAAGTTCGCCGGATCGCATCATCCAACTCGATTACGATCATGAACGCGAGATCAACCGCATTGAGGCGCGAACCATCGCCTCTCTTCTCATCTTGAGGGCGGATGACAAGTTGAAGAAGCTGAAGTAACCGTGTCAGTTACCAGTTGCGTGTTACAACTCGCAGCCCAAACTGACCCACTACCGGGCGAGACGCCTCCGGGCCAGCCGGCGAGACGCCAGCGCTCCGTCGCGCCAAGGCTTCAGCCGACAAATGCGCGGGCTTCGCCGCCGGGCACAGACAAGAGTGTCTGTGCCACATTGGATTCGGCGAAGACTCCACACTTCAGCAAGTACCGGCGGGTAATGTGGCACAGACACTCTTGTCTGTGCCCGGCGGCGTAGCCGCGCATTTGATTTTGAATCCCTGCAACAGCGGCAAGCGATCTCCGCTCACTCCGCCGCCTCCGCTGCAATCGTGCAGGTCGACGCCTTGGGCGTGATGTAGATCGGAATCGCCATCGAGCTCGCATACGTCGGATCGCCGTGCGTGCTGTGCGGGCCGGTGGAGAGGATGCCGCCGTACATGTAGCCGACCAGCGTCCGCGACGAGATCGCGTCCATCTTCAGGACGTTGTTTTCGTAGCGGGCCACGGTCGGTGATGGGAAGAAGATGGCGCCGGCGCCGAGGTAGCCGGGGAGCGTCTGCGTGGCGATGCACTCGGATGACTTGCCGTCCGGCGTCACCGTCATGGTCGTGATCTCGTCGATGAACGGCAGGCCGCCGTCGCGCTTCAGCTCCTGCGTCGGTGGGAAGAGGTAGTAGAGGCTGATGCCGCCGAGTTGGGTTGTGTACATCGTCTTCGACGCCGCGCTGAACATCGGGACGGTGGCGCAGTGGTACTGGCTCATGAACTGCTGGTAGGAATCGATGCGCACGTCTGCGGCGGAGGGACCGGTGATGTAGACCGGCTTGCGGTAGGCGTTGATCTGGCCGGGGACGAAGACGCCTCCTCGGGCCACCACCGCGGGCGCGGCGGCGGCGGTCATGATCGGCACGACCGTCAGATCGCGGCGATGGAACGGGCGGGCATCGACGGCGGGATCGGTCGACTTCGGCCGTCCGTTCGCGGCGGTGAGCTGCGTGGGAGTGATGGTCTTGTAGTCGGCGATGGCCAGTGGCGAGGGGGCGATCTTGAAGACGGCGATCTGCTCGGTGTAGGTCTGCACGAAGAGCGTCTGCGACTGCTCATTGGCGGTGTAGATCCCGTCGAAGAGCTGGCCGAAGACGAGATAAAACCAATCGCCGGCTTTGCGCATGTCGCCGCCCGTGACGCGCAGCCGGCCGTCGTGGATCTGGGTGATGAACGGAGCCAGCGGCTTGCCGTTGACGACGGCGTCGATCGCGGAACTGACCTTGATGGCCGTCAGTGTATCGAACGTCCGCATGTTGTCCGCTTGCCCGGCGGTCGTGGTGCTGCCGGGCCAGAGGCCGTAACCGCCGGCGACGTAGAGCGTGTCGCCGTCCTGCTCGTACTCCGTGTTCGTCGCGGCGAGAAACGGTCCGGTGTCGGCAGGCAGCGCCGCCGACCATACCTGCTGCGTGGCCGGGTCGATGACCCAGGCCAGTTTGTTCATCTCCGGCGGCGGGAAGTTGTTCACCGGGTTCTGCTGCGTGGCGTTCTTGAACGTGTGCAGGCCGGCCAGCCGTCCGCCGACGAAGAGCCACTTGCCGCCCGACTGCGCCGCGGCGGGGGAGTTGAGCTTGGGGGCGTTCGGAATGTCCATCGACGCGCCGAGCTCGATGGTGAAGGGAATCGTTCCCTGCGCCGCGGCGAGTTGTAGGGCGACAACGAGCAGGGCCGTGGTAATGCTGAGACGTTTCAATGGGCACCTCCCTGCGCGTCGAGCCAGGCCAGGATCATGGCCGTCTTCGGCCCGGAAAGGTCGCGCGTCACCGGCATGAAGTGCGGACTGGTGACCGGCAGGCGCATGAAGTTGGCGATCGGCGCGGCGTTGGCGATGACGGTGGCCTCGTCCGAGAGGTCGAGGATCGATTGCATAAAGGGGTAGAGGATCATGATCTGTTTGAAGATCGGCTGAACGTCGGTCCACGCCGGCGTGGCCGGAGCGGTGAAGGCGTCGTAAACGTGCGCGCTGACGAAGGCGGTCTGATCGGGAATGGTGTCTTCGCTCCAGGTGAAGGTCACCTGGTAGACCTGACCGTCGATCGGGCCGCGCGGATTGCCCGGGATTCCGGACGACATCTGGAATGTGGCGGTGCCGTCCGGTCCGAGCGTGACTGCCTGCGGCGTGACGATGAGCGGCTGCTGGTTGGTGCCGTTCCCCATCGGGCTGACGTCGAGGGTGACGTTCTGCCCGGTCGGCGGCGGCGCGCCGAACACGGTCGAGTAAAGCGTCACCTCGGCATTCGTACTCGCATCCATCCGGTAGACGTGCTCGGCGGCGTCGATCCACGCACCGGTCGGGTTCTCCGTCATCACGATGTTGCCGTTGCTGAGGACGACGAGCGGGTTCGACGCCACGGCGGCCGCGTTCGCGCCGAGGGGAAACTCGAAGAGGAACGCCTGCTGCCGGTAGTTGTCTGCGGTGTTGGCGATCGCACCGAGGACGAGGTTGCCGGTGGATGTCTGAACGGCGAGCTGAAGCTGGCCGGCGTTGGCCGGAGTTCCGTCGCCGTTGAACGGAAGAGCGTTGCCGAGGTCGATGCCGACGACGTTGCGGGAAGTGTCGACCAGCGCCGGCGCAAGATTGAAGTTCGTGTTGATCGGTCCGGCCGGAGCCGCGGCGGCGAGGAGATCCTCTTTCGCTCCTCCGACCTTCAGGGCGCTCGGTGGCGGCGCCGATCCGGGCCGGAGCATGCGGCCGAGGGTGATGCGTGCCGGCTCGGCGACGGTAGCCGGACCGATCGTGCCGGAGATCCGGCCGAGGGTGAAGTTCGGGTTGGGGACGCCATTTGGGTTGGGATCGCCATTGGCGAGCGGCGGCGTCGCCGGCGTGGCATCGAGCCGGTCGACGACGAAGCGGATGGAGAGGCAGTCCGGACTGGCTGTTTTCAATGCCTGCAGAACCGGCGATGCCGGATTGGCCGGCCATTGAAGGTTCGTCAGCTTCGACTGATAGACCGCCGAAAAGCCGATGGCGAAGCCGCCCGGCGCGCGCGACGTGAAGATCTGCTGGAAGTAGGCGGCCTCGAAGTCGCCGACCAGCCACTCGGAAGCGGGATCGCCGATGCCGAGCTGCATCCCCCACACCTGCGACACCTGCTGCTGATCGGGATCGAGGTCGACGAGCTTGCCGGTCGCGGGCGAATTCGTGCTGACGACGAGTTGCCCGATCAGGGGATCGGCGGCGGGATCGGTGAGGATCGTGCCGGACTGTGTCGTCACCGATTGCACCGAGCACGGCTTGACCGTGATCGACGGCGGGATGGTGATCTCGTTGCCGCGCAGGAGCTGGAACTCATGTCCCCCTTTCGGGTTCCACAACTGCCGCAGAATCGGCGGCTCCGCGAAGTTCGAGTCGATGTTGTTGATCGTCGACGGCGACGCCCGGAACGTCCCGAAAAAACAAAGCCTCGGCAGACCGAAGTAGCTCATTTCACTCTCCTCGTGTTCTAGGAGAGGTGGCAGCAAGGGATTTCCCTACCCGGGACGAAGGGCAGAAGGCAGAAAGCAGAAGGCAGAAGGCAGAAGGCAGAAGGCAGAAGGCAGAAGGCAGAAGGCAGAAGGCAGAAAGCAGAAGGCAGAAAGCAGAAGGCAGAAGGCAGAAAGCAGAAGGCAGAACTGTGGCTGGGTCGTCCTGGCTTTAGCCAACGGTGCGAATCTCCATTCGACGGCAGGGCTACGCGTATTGCTCGCGGCAGCTTTCGAACCGTTCTCACGCGTAACACTCTTTTTTGAAAGCTGAGGGTAGGGAATCTCTCTTCCCCGTCACTCTACTAGGTAGGCAAGCAGCAAGAAATCAAACGTCCGATCCCATTTCGCAATTCAGACAGGTCCAATTACTCCGTGTAGCAACGCTACGCAATGACGGAACTTGTGCGCGACGCCACCCGTCTCAGTCCGGGAGGACTCTCATGAAAAGAAACGTTGCCGCCGTTCTCGCGCTCATCACCTCGACGCTCGTTCTGCCATCCCTCGCCTGGGGAGCGACGCGCAACGTCAACAACGCCGCCGGTTGCAGCGATGCGAGCGGGAGTCCCTACTGCACGATCAACGCGGCCATTCTGGCCGCGGCACCGGGCGACACCATCCAGATCGCTGCGGGCACATACGCGGGGACGATTGCGAGTTTCTCCAAGCCGCTCACCTTCGTTGGCGCGGGCTCGACGACGTCCGGAACCGTCATCACGAAGTCTGTGACCTACGCCGGCACCGGTCCGCTTTCGGTGAGCAATCTCCGGGTCTCGGGCGGCGGGACGAACTTCAAGGTGAGCGGGACAGGCAACTTCTCCGGCCTGACCATCTCCGGCGCCTCGTTCGTCGGCAACGGCGGTGGTGCGCACGGCCTCTTCATCAAACAGAACGGGACGGTCAGCAACGTCACCGTCACGAACTCGACGTTCACGAATCACGGGCAATCCGGTCTGCTCATCCAGCCGGGGACCGGTAGTACCACCGACGTCGACCATGTCACGGTGACCGGCTCGACGTTCGACTCGAACGGAGAATACGGCCTGCGCATCGATCCTCGGGTCACGAGCCTCCAGGTCTCCAGTTCGAATATCACCAACAACGCCATCGACGGCCTGCTGCTGCTGAACGCCAACGGCGCCACGCTTCAGGACCTCACCATCACCGGCAACCGCAACGGCATCCTGCTGATCCCGCTCACCAGCGCTCAGTCCATTTCCAACCTGACGCTGACGAACATCAACGCCAGCAACAACACGAAATTCATCAGCGGCCACTTCGGATCGGGGATCACGTTCACCGGCGACACCGGCTCCATTTCCCAGATCACCATCACAGGATCGACCTTCTCCGGAAACGGCATTCACGGCGTCGATGTCACCGGCGCTGTCTCGCAGGTCTCGATCGATTGCTCCGTCATCGC
This sequence comes from Thermoanaerobaculia bacterium, assembly GCA_017883235.1. Taxonomy (GTDB): domain Bacteria; phylum Acidobacteriota; class Thermoanaerobaculia; order Gp7-AA8; family Gp7-AA8; genus JADGNZ01. Next base: position 10,133 of record JADGNY010000148.1, read on the forward strand.
CGGCAACGTGCAGCAAGGGATCCATGAGGCGTCTTCCCCATCCGCCCAGCTCACCGCGAAACACATCTACTGGGGCTGTGCCACCGGGCCGAACACGACCGGCTGCTCGACGGTCAGCGGCAATGTCGCCTTCCTTCCCTTCCGCACGTCGGCAACGGCGACATGCGCGCCGGCGGTTGACCTCGGCGTCACGATGACGGCCATTCCCAATCCCGTCGCGACGGGAGGAAGCCTGACGTACACCATCACCGCGACGAACAACGGGCCCGATCCCGCGACAGGTGTGGTCCTCACCGACACGTTGCCTGGTGCCGTGACGTTCGTGTCGGCATCATCCGGTTGCACCCTGAGCGGAGCGACCGTCACTTGCAGCATCGGCAATCTCGCTTCCGGTGGACAGGCCGTCGGGACGATCACCGTCACAGCGCCTGCCTCGAGCGGCAGCGTGACGAACAGCGTAACGATCGCGGGAAACGAAACACCCGACCCGAACACGGCGAACAACACGGCCACGGTGACGACGACCGTACAGAGTGCCGTCACCCTGACGAGCATTACCGTAACCCCGTCGAGCGCGTCTCTTATCTCAGGTCAAACAGTCCAACTCACGGCGACGGCGATCTACAGCGACAACTCAACACAGGACGTGACCGCACAGGCGGTCTGGACGACGTCAGCGAGCACCGTGGCCACCGTGAGCACGGCCGGTCTGGTGACCGCCTCCTCCCCCGGCTCGGCCACGATCACGGCCAGTTTCAACGCCCAGAGCGCGACAGCGATAATCACTGTCTCCCCCTCGGAGCCGCTTCCGCCGGATCCGTCGACCGTTGCCTCGGCCATCGATCCGACCGTCGTAACCACTGTTTTCGAGTCGACGAAGTTCCTTTATAGCGGAGCGAATCCCATCCAAACGGGAGTCGCGGCGGGCACGATTGAGAAGCAGCGCGCCTGTGTCCTTCGCGGGACGGTGCGCGACAGGAGCGGCACAGCGCTTCCCGGCGTCGCCATCACCATCCTCGGGCATCCGGAGCTCGGAAGCACGAAGAGCCGCCTGGACGGCATGTTCGATCTGGCCGTGAACGGCGGCGGTCCGCTCACCGTCGTCTACCGAAGGAGCGGCTACATCGAGGGGCAGCGGCAGGTGGCCACGGGCTGGAACGACTTCCGTCTGGTCCCGGACATCGCCCTCATTCCCTACGACGGCGCAGCGACGACAATCGCCTCAGGCAGCACGGACTATCAGGTCGCCCGCGGCTCGATCGTGAGCGATGACCGTGGCACGCGCCGGGCCACCGTGCTCTTTCCGCCAAACACCACCGCCACCATGCTTCTCCCGGACGGGTCGACGCCTCCCCTTCCGAGCATGACCGTCCGCGCCAGCGAGTACACGGTCGGCCCGAACGGTCCGATGGCAATGCCGGCCGGGCTGCCGCCGCAGACGAGCTACACCTACTGCGTTGAGCTGAGCGCGGACGAGTCAGTTGCCGCCGGCGCGCAATCGATTACCTTTTCGAACCCGGTGCCGCTGTACATCGAGAATTTCCTCGGCTTCCCTGTCGGGATGAACGTGCCAGTCGGCTGGTATGACCGCGCACGAGGCATCTGGGTCGATCAGGAGAATGGCCAGGTGGTGCAGATCATTACGATCACGGGTGGCCGTGCCTATCTCGACGTCGACGGAGACGGCCTCGCCGACGACTCCGACTCCCTGATCGGAACCACGCCCGCGGAGCGCGATCGTCTCGCTACGCTGTACGGTGCCGGTCAGAAGCTCTGGCGCGCATCTATTACCCACTTCACACCATACGACTGCAACATCTCGGAATCATGGCTCGCCCTCGCAAACAGCGGGCTCGGAGCAGAGGAACCGATGGTAGATCCGCCGGCGAGCGCGACTCCCTCCGAAGCGTGCAGCACCGGCTGTGGATCGATCGTCGACATCGAGGATCAAGTCCTGAGAGAGCCGATTCCTGTGCAGGGGACGGCGTTCTCTCTCATGTACTCCACGCGCACCGCGCCGGGATTCACGCCGGGTCAAGACATCGCCATCAACGCGAGCAAGGATACCGTCCCGAATACACTGACAGCCATCACCGTCGAGGTATCCGTCGCGGGGCGGAATTCTACGTACAACCTCCCCGCATTGCCCAACCAGAATGTGAGCTTTCACTGGGATGGCCGCGATCCGTATGGACGGCTTGTGCAGGGACCGGCGCAGGCCTTCGTCAACGTGGCCTACTCCTATCCAACTCTCTATTCCAACGATCCCCACCTGAGGGCAACGTTCGCCGACTTCTTCGGTACGGCCGCGCAAATTGCGATCGCCGAGGATGCGCTCATCCATCGAGAAAGCCGTGTCCAGACCACAACCATCATGGCGCTTGGCCATCTCGACTCACGCGCACTTGACGTGGGCGGTTGGAATCTCGACATCCACCACATCTACGACCCGGCCTCGGCGACTCTCTATCACGGAGACGGCACTGTCCGCGTGGCCAAGGTCATCGGTCCCGTGGTGCAAACCGTGACGGGCGGAAACACCGGCAACGACAACCTGGCTATCGATCTTCAACTGGTTCATCCCGTAGCGGTTGCCGCCGCCCCCGACGGATCGATCTATATCTCCGATCAGCAATTCGCAAGCCCTGGATTCCGGGTCTACCGCGTCAAGAAGGACGGCACGTACGAAACCGTCGCCAGCGGTTGCTGCAGTACCGTCGACGGACCGGTCGACCAGACGCAGGTCAGGCCGCTTTCCATGTCTGTCGATCCCGGTGGAACGCTCTACATGTACGACAACAACCGCGTGCGCACTCTGTCGGGCGGGCAGGTGGTAACGGTCGCGGGCGGCGGGTCAACACAGGTCAGCGATGATCCCATTCCGGCATCGAGTGCGCAGCTCAATGCCAGCAAGTTGACTGTCTCGGCCGATGGAGCGGTCTATCTCACCGGCAGTAGCACCGTGGCGCGCCTCTCCACGGGCGGAAGTGTTCGGCATCTGGCCGGCGACCCCACGCTGTCGGGGTCGACGGGTGATGGCGGTTCGGCCCGCAGCGCCTCCTTCTCACGGGCCTCGGGTGCCGCAATCGGGCCCAGCGGCAGCCTTTATGTGACCGACCGGAACAGCATCCGGCGCATCGCTCCCAACGGGATCATCGAGACCCTCGCTCCCGCCGACAACGCCAACGACAGCGGATTCAACAGCTCCTCGATCGCGGCCGATGCCACCGAGAACCTCTACGTCAACACCGGCAGGAAGATCGTCACATACGACATCCAGGGCCACTCGCGCACCTTTGCCGGCGGCGGTACGCTCTTGGGGGAGAATGTACCGGCCACCGCGGCTTCGCTACTTCCGGTGGGCGACCTCACGGTCGGCGCCGACGGTAACATCTATTTCCTCGCCGGCAATCAGCTCAAGCGTGTGACCGCACCCTTGCCAGGCATCTCGACCAACGATCTGCTCATCGCCTCCGCGGATGGATCACAGGCGTACATCTTTGATGAGAATGGCCGCCATCTCCGGACGGTGGACGCCGAGACAGGCGTCATCGTCTACGTCTTCGGATATGACGCGAACGGAAAGCTGACCAGCGTCACGGACGCCGACGGCAACGTGACCTCGATCCAGCGAGACTCCGGCGGAACGCCGCTTGCCGTGATCGCGCCGGGTGGGCAGAGCACCACGCTCATAGTCGGTTCGGACGGCTACCTCGCGCGCGCCGTGAACGCCGCGGGCGAGGCCATAGCGCTGACGTACGACAGCGGCGGATTGCTCAAGACGCTGACCGACGCTCGCGGCGGACAGCATCAGTTCACCTATTCGGCCGATGGGCGTTTGATCAAGGATCAGGATCCGGGAGGAGGATTCATCGGCCTGATCCGCTCGGGCACCGAACGCAACTTTGGTATCAACCGTTCGAGCGCCGAAGGGCGATCGATGGGTTACCTGTACAGCACAGCCGTCGATGGCGCGGTCAGCCGCACCGCCACCAACAGCGCCGGCCTTTCCACGATCGCAAATCGAACAGCCGCGCGCACCAGCACCGGACATGGGCCCGACGGCTCCTCATTCACGGCCTCGGACACTCCCGACCCCCGTTTCGGCCTTCAGACACCCATCGCCAACACCACCCTCAGAACTCCTGGGTTCCTGACCCTCTCTCAGTCATTCGACCGCTCGGTAACGCTCACGAACCCGCACGACCTACTAAGCGTTGGGTCGCTCACAGAGCACATGCGCATCAACGGCCGGACCTACACGCGCACCTACAATGCGGCAACCCGCAGTTCCACGTTGACGACTCCCGAGGGGAGGACCATGGGGCTCGTCATCGACAACAGGAATCACGTCAGCTCTGCCTCGCCGGCCGGACTGACCGCCACCGGATTCAGTTACGACACGCGAGGCCTGCTCTCATCACTGCAGACCGGATCGCGGGAGACACAGTTCCTGTATGACGGCCACCGCCGCCTGCATTCGGTGACGGATGCGCTCCAGCGAACGGTGACGTTCGACTACGACAATGCCGACCGGGTCACCACCCAGACGCTGCCCGACGGGCGGCAGATCACCTTCACGTACGACCACAACGGCAACCTCACCGCGGTCACTCCACCGACCAGGCCGCAGCATCTCTTCACCTACACGCCGACAGACCTGCAGTCGGCGTACACCCCTCCGACCGTTCCCAACGGCGGTGCGACG
>JADGNY010000149.1 GCA_017883235.1 Thermoanaerobaculia bacterium
GATCAGTGGACGTAGGCGTCGGACTCGACGTCAGCATTGCGCGACTGCACGATCGAGGTTGCCAGCAGGGCACGGCGGCCGATCTCTTCCCACTGCTCGCTCTTCACCAGGTCCGGCACGGCCAGCGACGCGCCGAGGTTCACGGCGATGCAACCGGCGTCGAGATAGCTTTCGATGGTGTCGAGCGGCACGGGCCCGCCGGCCAGCATGGCTACATCGCGGATCGGGCCGCGCAGGGTGCGGATGTAGTCGGGCCCGCCGAGGTAGAGCGCGGGAAAGACCTTCACGATGTCGCAGCCTGCTTCCCAGGCGCGAATGATCTCCGTGGCGGTACCGGCGCCGGCGATGCAGAGGAGATCGTTTTTCGCGGCGTACTCGATCACGCGAACGTCGGTGTGCGGCGAGACGATGATCCGCGCTCCGGCCCGGTGCGCCTGCGCGGCATCGTTCCCGTTTCGCACCGTCCCCGCGGCGAGGACGACGTCGAGGGCCGCGTATGTCTGCGCGAATCGGGAGATGAGGTCGAAGGCGTCAGGAGTCGTCAACGTCACCTCGAGGATGCGTATCCCATTTCGCGCATACGCCTCGGCGACCGACTCCGCTGCCTCGACGCTTTCTTCGCGCACGACGCCGATGATCTGCTCCATCGACACTTTTTCGAACAGTTCTTTGCGGGACATGGGGAAAGGATATCGCGGAAGGGGGGTCGGGAGTCGGGGGTCGGGGGTCGGGGGTCGGAACCGAAGGATAGCGAGTCTTCGACTCCCGACTCCCGACCCCCGACTCCCGATCACTCAACATCAGGTAAGCTAACAATCCCCATGGTCCTCATCAACAAGGCGATCAACGAGGTGACGGTCAAGCTCGTTTACTACGGGCCTGGACTCTGCGGCAAGACCACGAATCTGGAAAAGATCTACGGGAATCCGAAGCTCGAGAACAAGGGCAAGATGATCTCGATGTCGACGGAGACCGACCGCACGCTCTTCTTCGATTTCATGCCGATGGAGCTCGGCACCATCGGCGGCCAGAAAGTGCGCGTGCAGCTCTACACCGTGCCGGGTCAGGTCTTCTATGACGCCACGCGGAAGCTGGTGCTGCGCGGCGCCGACGGCGTCGTATTCGTGGCCGACTCGCAGTCGTCGATGCGCGACTCCAATCTCGACAGCCTGGAGAATCTGAAGACGAATCTCCGCATCAACCGTATCGATCCGCGGAAGGTGGCGCTGGTCTACCAGTACAACAAGCGCGATCTGCCGAACGTCGACTCGGTCGAGGCGATGAACGAGTACCTGAATCCGAACGGTGTACCGACCGTCGAGGCGTCGGCGATCAACGGCGCCGGCGTCACGGCCACGCTCCGCGCCGCTGTGGCGCGCATCCTCGACAATCTCAGGAACAACGTCGACACAACGCTGCACGAGGAGCCGGAGCTCGGAGCGCCGGACATGACCGCGAAGTCGGGCGCCACGGCGTCGTCGGCGGGAACCTCGAAGCTGTCGATGAAATCGACGTTCGATGCCGACGAGACCGTGACGGTGTCGCCATTCGACGTCGAACCGATCGACGCTGGGGCGGCGGAAGAAGAAGATCCGTTCGGCGCCATGGTGGCCGTCGAAGTCGAGCCCGACCACACGGACGATCCCTTCGCTGCCGGTGCCACGGAAATCCACGACGCCGGCGCCGGGCGCGTCGAGCTGCAATCGCTGCTGGCGTCCGCGAGCGAAGTCGTCCGCGACCTCGAAAAGGCGCTCGATCGTGCGCGTGCGCACGAAGCGGCGTTGCGCGCGAAGATGTAACTGCGCCGCAGGCGCGTTGTCTGCGGCTTCGCCGCGTTGTCAGTTGTCTGCGCGCCGCGCGTGGTCTGTTTTTCGATTTTTGGGTTTTGACAACGCGCGAAGCGCAATCAACCGACAACGCGGCGAAGCCGCAGACAACGCGCCGAAGGCGCAGTACTACGCCTCCCCGTATGGTACGCAGTACGGATCGTCGGTATCGCAATTGGTGAATTCGAACTGGATCGTCGTATGGGCGATGCCGTACTCGTGCGCCAGCAGCTCGTTGACCTGCGCCAGGACATTGCCTGTCGATCGCACCGGGATGTCGCCGACCATGAGGTGACACGACAATGCCGGTCGGGATGGACCGAGGGCCCAGATGTGAAGGTGATGGACGCCGTCGACGCCTTCGAGCGCTGCAATCGCACGGGTCACGTCGTCCGGATCAATTCCGGCGGGGGTACCCTCGAGCAACAGGTTGATCGCTTCGCGCAGAATCCCCCAACTGCTCCAGAGGATCAGCACACCGATGGCGATCGAGACGGCGGGGTCCCAGAACTGTTCGCCGGTGACACCGATCAGGATTGCCGCGCCCATGATGCCTACCGAGGAGAGCGCGTCTCCGAGCATATGAAGCACGGCGCCGCGAATGTTGAGATCGTGCCGGCCATGGCCGCGAAGCCAGAGTGTGATCGAGCCGTTGAGAACCAACGCCGCGGCGGCCGTGACGAGCATGGCCTTGCTGTTCACGCCGCCAGGGGTGCGCAGCCGCTCCGCCGCCTCGACGAAAAGGAAGATCGTGAACGTGGCCAGCGCGCCGGCGTTGATGAAAGCGGCGAGAACCCCGGCGCGATGCCATCCATACGATTTCGCGGTCGTGGCCGGCCGCCGCGCCACGCGAACCGCAAACAACGCCAGCAGAAGCGCCAGCGTGTCGGTGACGTTGTGCAGCGCGTCGCCGATGAGGGCCAGAGAGTTGGCGCGAATGCCGACAGTCACTTCGACCGCGACGAAGACCGCGGTGGCGGTCGAAGCGATGATCAGCTTGCGCGATACCACCGCGCTGCCGGGCTCGTGATGATGGTGGTGGTCGGACATGAAGAAGTGGATCAGTAGATTAGTGGACTAGTAGATTAGTAGATTAGAAGGCAGTCACGGCCCAGCCTGATCCACCAATCCACTAATCTATTAATCGACGATCACCTACTGCCTCGTCGACCGCTCGACCTTCTTCGACTTCTGCGCCACCGCCTCCGCCATCGAGACCCGCTGTTCGCGCAATCGCGCCGCGAGGCTCTCGTCCGTCAGCGCGATGATCTGCGCCGCGAGAATGCCGGCGTTTCGCGCGCCGCCGACGGCGACGGTCGCCACGGGAATCCCCGGAGGCATCTGCACGACCGCAAACAGCGCGTCGATGCCCTGCAGCGCCCCTCCGGCCAGCGGTACGCCGATGACCGGTTTCGTGGTGAATGACGCAACGACGCCTGGCAGATGCGCCGCCATTCCGGCGCCGGCGATGAATACTCCCGCGCCGTCGCGCTCGGCGTCCATGATGACCTGCTTCGTCCGCTCCGGACTCCGGTGCGCGGAGGCGACCTTCATCTCGTATGCCACACCCATCTCGTCGAGTGCCGCGCACGCCTGCGTCATGACTTCGGCATCGGAATCGCTGCCGATGATGATGCAGACCCACATGGCGTGAATGGTAGCAGGGCTCAGCAGGCGGGCGCTTTTGCGTCGTTAACCTGGGGAGGGACGGCGGTACGCGCCGGGCTGTTCAACGGAAGGCAGCTTCGCACCAGCGCGCTTAGTGCACCGATGTCGAATGGCTTCGGCAGGAAGGCGCAGATGCCTTTGTCGACCGCCGTGGCGACCTCGGGCGCGCGGTTGGCGCTGATGATGATGACCGGGATCTTCTTCAGATCGGGCTCGAGCTCGCGAGCCTGGAGTACGTCCCATCCGGAGAGGACGGGCATCATCAGGTCGAGCACGACCACGTTCGGGTGCTCGCGCCGCATGAGATCGAGAGCTTCCTTCCCGTTGGGAGCCTCATGGAAGACGTAGCCGTCTCGCTTGAGTGCCGCCACGATCATGCGGCGGATGCTGGGGTCGTCATCGACGACCAGTACGCAATAGGGAGGTTCTTTCGCCACGTCTTCACCGGTTTGGACCACGGAGCGGAGACATGCACAACAGATGCCTTGACGGAATATCACGCTCTCCACGGGTGCTTCTGGCAAGGCCGTGAAAGTCGCAGTAGCCATGTCGGGCGGGGTCGATTCGTCGACCGCCGCGTTCATCCTCAAGTCTGCCGGACACGAGGTCGTCGGTCTGTCGATGCAGATGTACGACAACCTCGCCAACGCCGACACGGCTTACGGCGGATGCTGCACGATCGACGACCTTGCCGACGCCCGCCGCGTGGCCTGGAAGCTCGACATCCCCCACTTCACGCTGAACCTCGAGCAGAATTTTCATGAGAAGGTGATCACGCCGTTCGTGCAATCGTATCTGAGCGGCCTGACTCCGAGCCCCTGCGTTCTCTGCAACACCCACGTGAAGTTCGACCTTTTTCACGAGAAGGCGCGGGCCATCGGCGCGGAGAAGATCGCCACCGGCCACTACGCCCGCATCACGCGCGATGCCGCCGGCCGCTTCGAGCTGCGCAAGGCGCTGCATCTGGCCAAGGATCAGTCGTACTTTCTCTTCGAGCTGACGCAGGAGCAGCTCGGCGGCGCCCTTTTTCCGCTCGGTGAGATGACCAAGCCGGAGGTGCGTGACGTTGCCGAAGAGGCAGGCCTGGTGGTGGCGCGGAAGAAGGAGTCGTACGAGATCTGCTTCGTGCCGCAGAAGGAAAGCTACGCCGCCATCGTCGAACGCGAGGCCGCGGTGGCGCCGGGCGACGGGGCCGGCGAGATCGTCGGCGTCGGCGGTAACGTGATCGGGACGCACGACGGCTACTACCACTTCACGATCGGCCAGCGCCGCGGTCTCGATATCGGCGGAACGGCAGAGCGGATGTACGTGGTCGACGTGAACCCCTTCACGAAGCGCGTCGTGGTCGGCGAGGCGTCCGATCTGGAGCGCGACGAGCTGATCGCCGAGCGCGTCCACTGGATCGGCGAGCCGCCATCCGGACCGATCGAGATCCAGGCGCGCGTCCGTTCCCGCTCCGCCGATGTGGCGGCGACGGTTACGCCGATGGTCGACGGCCGCGCGCGCGTGCAGTTCGCGCAGAAGCTACGGGCTGTCGCCCCGGGTCAGGCGGTCGTTTTCTATGACGACGATCTCTGTTTGGGCGGCGGATGGATTCTGCGCGGCTGACGTCAGATCAATTGGTGCAGTTTGGCATCGACGTTCTCGGCCCACTCCGGGGAGCATTCGGGATGGTGTCGCGCCTTCGTCAGTGCGTCGCGCGCCCCGGCCATATCGCCTGATGCCTTGCGCAACGTGCCGAGCTTGACGAGCGCGCCGATGGCGTTCGGTCCCGTCGTCTCGACGCCGCACAGCGACGCGTACAGGACGATCGCCCGCTCGCGGTCGCCACGCCTCTCCGCATACTGCGCCGCGCGCGCCAGGAAACGCGGCAGTCGTTCCGTCTGCAGCTCGTGAATGAGATCGATGGCCAGATCGTCGTATTTCTCTTCGATGTCGCGCGTCAGCAGGCGTGTGGCATATCCGTCGCGCTCTTTGTCGTCGGCCGCGGTGTCGACGGCGAGGCGCAACGCGTCAATGTTGCGGGGTTGCTCGGTCAATAGTGCATGGACCGCTGTGCGCGCACCGTCGATATTTCCGGCATCCTTCGCCGCAACCGCTTTAACCAGACGCTCGTCGGCGTTCCACGTCGTTTCCTGTTCGACGACGGGTGAAACAAACTTCTCCTCGAAGCCGATGAGCTTGACGACTAAGGCGATGCCCACGCCGTACAGGAAGCCACCGACGTGCGCGGAGAACGCCGTGCCGCCGCCGGACGTCTCGGTCGCCGTCTGAAAAAACTGCTGCGCGAACCAAAGTGGCAGCACGACAAAGGCCGGCACGTGGAAGCGGAAGTTCCACCGCCATCGCAGCAGAAACGGGATGAAGATGAACTCGACCTTCGAGGTAAAGAAACGGACCAGGTACGCGCCCATCACGGCGGCGATCGCGCCGGAGGCGCCGACGAGCGGCACGGTGCTGGCCGGATGATTAGCGGCGAAAAAGAGCGTTGCAGCCACACCACCGCTGAAATAGAGGAAGGTGAAAAGCGGACGGCCGAAGACATCCTCGACAAACGGCCCGCTGATGAAAAAGAACAGCAGGTTGCCGAAAAGATGCAGGAAGCCCAGGTGGATGAACATCGACGTGAAAATGTGAACGGCACCTCCCTTGGCTGGGATGTAGCCGAAGCGGATCCGCGGTAGTGCGCGGTAAGCGCGCAAGAGTTCTCCCGCCATTCCATCGAACGTCGATTGCTCACCCGGGACATCGACCGATGCCGCCGGCGGTGTGGCCGAGGCGGCGATGCGCGCCTGTAACGGAGCGGGAACGAGGCTCTCGATCGACGGCGGCAAGTGCAGGTACGGATGTGCGATGTAGAAGCGCATGGTCCGTACCCATTGCGCTTCAACGGCGGCATTGCCGCCCGTCGAGTCGAACACAGACATCGCCAACCAGACGACGATATTCAGGGCGATGATGGCGTACGAAACCCAGGCATGACGGCGGATGACGGCATCATCGCGCCCGATGGGAAGCAGGATCATGGATGCCGCAAAGTCTACGCTGAACCGTCAGAAGAGCGTTTGTCCGGCCACTCGGGCCTCGAGCGCGAGCAGTTGCCGCTTGACATCGAGCCCTCCGCCGAATCCGGTCAGCGATCCGTTCGCTCCGATCACGCGATGACAGGGAATGATGATCGGGATCGGGTTGGCGCCGTTCGCGGCTCCGACCGCCCGCACAGCAGCCGGCCGGCTGATCTTTTCGGCAATCGTTGAATAGGTCGTCGTCTGGCCATACGGAATCTCCAGGAGAGCGCTCCAGACAGACCGCTGAAACTCAGTACCGCGCGGTGCAAGCGGGAGATCGAACGCTTTCCGATCACCGGCAAAGTAGGCGCACAACTGTGCGGCGGCTTCGGCGAAGGATTCGTCATCGCGAATCCAGTCCGGCTTCGGTTGTGCGCCGGCGAAGTAGGTCTCGATGATGGAAGTGCCGTCGCCGGCGATGAGAATCGCGCCAATAGGCGTGTCGACGTAGGTGTACTTCAAGCCAAGCTTCTCCACAGCAACATCGTCGCATAGGCCCGGTACGGCCGCCATGCCTCCGCGCGCGCCAGGAGCTCGCGATCGCTGATCATGCCGGCCGCCTTGCGGAGAACGAGGTCGCCGTGCGGGAAGGCGTCAGACTCGCGGAGGGCACGCATGGCGACGTAGTGCGCCGTCCACGGGCCGATGCCCGGCAGCGCGGTCAGTCTGGCGATCGAGTCGTCCAGAGTCGCTCCCCGTTCGAACGTCACCTCGCCGCGCGCCACCGCACGGGCCAGACCGCGAATGGAATCCCAGCGAATTTGAGGCATCCCGGGATTCGTCCGCGCGCGCATGAGCGACTCGGGAGTGATGCCGTGACGCGAGGCGATGCGGGCCATGATCGTCGTCGCGCCGGCGACGCTGATCTGCTGCCCGACCATGGCCCGGATGGCCATCTCGAACGGGTCCCACGTCCCGGGCACGCGAATGCCGCGATGCGCGCGGACGAGCGGGCCGAGCATCGGGTCCCGCGCGAAACGTTTCTCGATGGCGATAATGTCGGCGTCGACGTCGAACATCGCCCGCACGTGCTCCGCCTTCGACGGGTCGCTGACGATCACCGCGTTCCTGCCGGGATCATGCGTCACGCGCACACCCTCGCGCTCGTAAGCATCGGCGCTGACTACCTCCACACCGGCGAATGCGCGCGGGCGGAGGAAGCCGAGGATGGCCTCCCAGTCGTAGGGAGCCTTGTAGCGCAGAGCGATCACGTCGCCATTCTATGAACGCTTAACGGAATCCATTGCGGCGGCGGGAATCAGCCACTCTTCGTACGCTTGGCGAATTCTAACCGCCGAAAAAGCTGCGAGGGCTGTCAAGCTCGCGAGTAGGAGCGCCGACACCGAAATCTGCCACTCTGACGCTCGCGTACATCGCAAAAGAAACGCCTCCATGGCGATTGTCGTCAATGCCAGGTTGAACGTCGTCGAGCGTACAACGCGAAGCCGGCTGCGAATGTACTCGATAAAGTCGGTGACCTTGTCGTTACGAGCGAGCACCTGAAGCCGCAACCTGACAATCTGTGCCTCGACCATGCCTTCGTCTTCGTCAGGCGACGGCTTTGGGCTGCCGCGTCTTTCGTAGGCTTTGAACACCGTGTCAAAGAGCGAGTCGGAGAGCCTATCGATGACGATGCCGAGGCCGTATGCAATCGCCAACAAGACGGCGGCGATCAAGGCCACCCAATCCTTCAGTTGTGCGAGTCGGTGGATGTCTGCTTCGCACGGCTGCGCGATTGCAAGCGCCAGAAGCACGATCCACACTACCGCCTCTATCCCGGCAACAAGCATCTCGGCAAAGACCGCGGTTGTGGCCATGCCGGAAGTATAACCGGATCAATCGTGCCGGCCTCACTCCACCGTCACGCTCTTCGCCAGATTTCTCGGCTGATCGACATCGCATCCCCGCCGCAAGGCGATGTAGTAGGCGAGGAGCTGCGTAGGAATGACCGAGAGGATCGGCTGGAGCGGCTCGATGGTCCATGGGATCTCGATCACGTCGTCGGCGAAGTTGCGCATCGCCTCGTCGCCTTCGTCACAGATCACGATCAGCTTACCGTCGCGCGCTTTCACCTCCTGCAGGTTGGAAACGACCTTCTCGTACACCGATGTGTGCGTGGCGATGGCGACGACCGGCAGGTTCTCGTCGATGAGCGCGATCGGTCCGTGTTTCATCTCGCCGGCCGGATAGCCCTCGGCGTGGATGTAGGAGATCTCCTTGAGCTTGAGCGCTCCTTCCAGGGCGATCGGGTAATGCACGCCGCGACCGAGGAAGAGAAAGTCCTGCGACTTGTAGTACTTGTGCGCCAGCGCCTCGATGTGCTCCTCCTGCTTGGCCAGGATGTCTTCGATCTTGTGCGGGATCACGCTCAGCTCGTGCATGGCGTAGCGGCGATCGTCGACGTCATCGCCGCGGAGCTGGCGGATGTAGAGCGCCAGGAGGTAGAAGGCAGTGAGCTGCGTCGTGAAGGCCTTCGTCGAGGCCACGCCGATCTCCGGCCCGGCATTGGTGTAGATCACGCCGTCCGACATGCGCGTGGCCGCGGCGCCGATGACGTTGCAAATCGTGATGAGCTTCGCGCCGCGCCGTTTGGCCTCCTGCATTCCGGCGATCGTGTCCGCGGTCTCGCCCGATTGCGTAACGCCGATGACGAGGGTGTTTTCGTCGATGATCGGATTGCGGTAGCGGTATTCCGAGCCGTAATCGACTTCGACGGGGATGCGCGCCGCCTCCTCGAGCAGGAACTTGCCGACCAGACCGGAGTGCCACGACGTGCCGCAGGCGACGATGTGAACCTTGCGGATCTTCGCCCAATCGTCTGGCGTGAGCTGCAGGTCGTTGAAGAAAATCTCCCCTGACTCCTCGAACATCCGGCCGGTGAACGTGTCGCGAACGGCCCGCGACTGCTCGTGGATCTCCTTGAGCATGTAGTGCCGGTAGCCTTCTTTCTCAGCCATCACGGCATCCCAGAGAATCCGCTGCGACTCGCGGTCGATTCGCTGATCGCGCTGATCGAAGACCGACACGTGGTGCTGATCGACGACGGCGTATTCGCCATCCTCGAGATAGATGACGTCGCGCGTGTACGCGAGAAGCGGAGCGACGTCGGAGGCGATGAAGTTCTCATTGTCGCCGAGGCCGACCACGAGAGGAGGTCCCTGCTTCGCGGCCACGATCGTGCCGGGATCGCCGCCGTCGATCATCACCAGCGCATAGTGACCTTCGAGCTCCTTCAGGGTCCTGCGAACGGCATCGACGAACTTCGTCCCATCCTTCATGTTTTCTTCGATGAGATGAGCCACGACCTCTGTATCCGTCTCGGTCTTGAACTCGTGTCCCGTTTTCTGCAGCCGCTGCTTGATGGGGAGGAAGTTCTCGATGATGCCGTTGTGGATGACCACGACCTTCCCGCTGCAGTCGCGGTGCGGATGGGCGTTGTTCTCGTTCGGTTTGCCGTGGGTGGCCCAGCGGGTGTGGCCCATGCCGAACGTGCCGTGTAGCGGCCGTTCGTTCAGTTTCGTTTCGAGGTTCGACAGCTTCCCCTCGGCGCGGACGATCTGGACGCCGCCATCGTTGTCGATGACCGCGATGCCGGCGCTGTCGTAGCCGCGATATTCGAGTTTTTTGAGTCCGCCGATGAGGACCGGCACGACATCACGCGTGCCGGCATATCCGATGATTCCGCACATGAGGCTTCCTGTCCGTTAGAATTCCGCGCCGGTGAGAAAAATCGCGGTGTTGCTTCTGTTCGCTCTCGTGGCCTGCGGCAAACGCGGCGATCCACATCCGCCCATCCCGGTCATCCCGAAAGCGACGACCGATCTTCTTGTAGCACAGCGTGGCCCCAAAGTTCTCCTGTCGTGGGGCTACCCGTCTCTGACGACCGCCGGCAAGAGCATGACCCGCATCAAACGCGTCGCCGTCTGGCGTACGGTTGAAGAGCCGCCGGCTGCACCGTCTACCGGCAAACCAGAATCACCCATCCAACTCTTCGCCAAGGTTCCCGCGTTGATCCCGGTCAAATTTCTGAAGGTTCGGACGCGGGTGGACAGCATAGAAGGCGCCAAGTTGCCTGGAGCGACGGCGGGAGCGCGCCTGACGTACGAAGATACTCCCCCGCTCCACACCGCCGACGGGCGTCCGGTTCGTGTGACCTACGCGGTGGTCACCGAGGGAGCGTCGGCAAATAGCGACCTCTCGAACCTCGTCTCCATCGTCCCGCTGGATGTACCGGTCGCGCCGCCCGCGCTCACCGCAACCGCGCGCCGCGAGGGCGTCGTCCTGACCTGGACGGCACCCGATGCCACGATCAGCGGTGCGAAGAATCCAATCATCGCCGGATACAACGTCTACCGCTTCCCGCACGGTCAGCCTGCTGACGAGTTCGCAACGCCGGCCAACACGTCACCGCTGGCGGCAACGACCTTTACCGACAACCCGCCGTACGGAGAGCACGACTACTTCGTCACCGCACTCGCCGCACCCGGCCCGCCGCGCATCGAGAGCGAACCTTCGCCGATCGCCGGCGCAAATTTCAAGGACCTTGTCGCGCCACCTCCGCCCACCGGTCTAACCGCGCTCGTCGAGACCGGCGCCGTCCGTCTGGTCTGGGATCCGGTCGAGGCACCCGACTTGGCCGGCTACAAGGTCTACCGCACCGAGGGCACCGGCATCGAGCAACTGCGCCCGATCGGTACGATCCCGCTGACCTCGCAACTCCTCACCGCCACCAACTACCGCGACACCGGCGTCAACCCGGGGATCTCCTACTACTACGAGGTAGTGTCGGTCGATAAGATCGGGAACGAGAGTACGAGGGTGAAGACGGACTGGGCGCTGGTGCCGAAGACGCCGTAGATGAAAATTGCAGGCCTGATGTGGCTCGACGAGTTCGTCGACAAACTCGCCAAAAAGCACCACGTCGAGGTGTTCGAGGTTGAAGAGCTGTTTGATGCCGAGCCTAGAATTCGGTTCGTCGAAAATGGTGATCGTCACGGTGAGGACGTGTACGCTGCTCTCGGTCGAACCGAAGCAGGAAGGTATCTCATCGTATTTTTTGTTCGCAAGCGTGACGGACGCGTGTTGCCTTTGTCGGCTCGCGATATGAGTCCTGCGGAGAAAAGAAGGTATGGACAAAAATAAGACATCCATTTCTGGAGCGTCGTCGTATCGGGAGATCGGCGAATTCTGGGACGAGCATGACCTCTCCGAGTACTGGGATCAAACGCGTGACGTTCAAATGGACATCGATATCCATTCGTCGACGGTCTACTTTCCCGTCGAGAAGTCACTTGCAGAAAAGCTCCGCACGGAAGCGGAGAATAGGGGCGTTTCGCCGGAGACATTGCTGAATAAATGGGTTCAGGAGCACGTCGGGAACGGGTCTGTTCCCAAGTAGTTGAACCGACAGGTTTCCCCTGAATCCTCTGCAAACGACCCGTAGAATTACGTCATGACCGTGGCAGCCGAACACATCATCGGGCGCGTCGATCTGGGCGTCGAAAAGAAAAGTGGAGCGGGCCGACAATTGAGATTGGCGCTCCCGATAACGGGATTAAGCTCTGAGAGCAGTCCTGACGCCCCGGCACAAAGATCTCGAAGCCGGAATCTGGACCCGTGGTCACCGCTCCACCACGAATCATACTCAACTCCGAGCGTGAATCAAGACGAGATCCTCACGCAAACATTCTTCGCCTCGGTGAAGAAGTTCAGCGACTCGAACCCGCCCTCCCGGCCTATCCCGCTCTCCTTCATGCCGCCGAAGGGGACCCGGAGGTCACGGAGGAGCCAGCAGTTGACCCAGATCGTGCCGGCGTCGAGGGCAGCGGCCACTCTGTGCGCGCGGGATAGATCCCGTGTCCAGACGGTGGCGGATCTCTCGACGAAGATCCGTGATCCGCAGAGGCAGATCTCGCCCTGGTTCCAGAAGCTGGAACGGATCGATGTGGCGATGGCGTCATCGAGATCGGCGTCAGCGAAGATCAGGTTCGGGTTCTTGCCCCCAAGCTCCAGAGACAGCTTCTTGAACCGCGGTGCGGCATTCGCCGCCACAGCCGCGCCGGTGACGGTGCCGCCGGTAAAAGAGATAGCGGCGACGTCGTCGTGGCAGGTCAGCGCACGCCCCGCTTTGTTGCCGTAGCCGTGAACGATGTTGATGACGCCCGGCGGGATTCCGACCTCGATCGACAGCTCGGCCAGCCGGTTCGCGGTCAGAGGCGTAAGCTCGCTCGGCTTGGCGACGCAGGTGTTTCCCGCGGCGATGGCTGGCGCGACCTTCCACGAAAGGAGATACAGCGGCAGGTTCCAAGGCGAGATCAATCCGACGACACCGAGTGGCTGGCGCAGCGTGTAGTTCAGCGCGGCCGCATGGGTCATGTGCGCTTCGCTGGACTGGTGGAGGATGGCCGTGGCGAAGAAACGGAAGTTGGTTACGGCTCGCGGGATGTCCAGCCTCTTCGCCAGAGCGAGCGTTTTGCCGTTGTCGATCGATTCGCAGCGGGCCAGCTCGTCGAGGTTTGTTCGATCAGATCGGCGAGCTTCAGCAGAAGACTGCTTCGCTCGGCCGCCGGCATGCGCGACCACGCCGGAAATGCTGCCTTCGCCGCGCGCACGGCATCATCGACATCGCCTTCATCGCTATCCGGAATCTTCGCGATGACCTCGGTGGTGGCGGGGTTGATGTCGTCGAAGTACGCGCCCGAACGCGGTGGGACAAATGCACCGCCCATGAAGTTACCGAGTTGCAACGAACTCCTCCGGCTCGAACTCCCATTTGTCGATGTCCGGATCCCACGAATCCCACGGCACGATCGCCGCCATCCGGTCTCTCAGAGCCGGCGGAATGACCTCGGGGACGATGAACGCTTTCTGGCGGCGCAGTTTGTAAGGATTGCGGAACTCGAATCCGAGCACGCCGAGGATGTAGCGGGCGATGTACCAGGTCGCCTGTGGGTTCCAACCGTGGGCGATCTTCACGACTACGCCGAGACCTTCGGGATACTCGGGATGCTCGATGGCTAGACCGAGAAGACCATCGGCGCCTTCCTTGGCCAGCACCCGGCCGTGGCAGGCTTTGACGACGAACAATTTCATGCATGTGAAGCTGTATCCGGTATCGAAAGTCTTCCTGCGCCGTCCGGCGGCGATCGCGCTGCATGAGGTGGAGCGTGAGCTGGCGCGAGACGGGCTGGGCTTGAAGATCTTCGACGGCTACCGCCCCTATCGCGTGACGGTGCGGATGTGGAAACCGATTCGCAATCCCGATTTCGTCGCCGACCCGGCGAAGGGCTCGCGGCACAATCGTGGTGCCGCGGTCGATCTCACGCTCATCGACCTACGCACCGGCCGCGAACTGCCGATGCCGACCGGCTACGACGACTTCACGCCACGTGCGCGGCAGGATTTCAACGACCTGCCGCACGACGCGCTCGTCAATCGTGCCCGGCTCCGCGAGGCCATGAAAGGCCACGGCTTCGACCCGCTGCCATCCGAATGGTGGCATTTCGATTTTCACGGATGGGAGAAGTTCGAGTTGCTGGATCTGCCGCTGGAGTAACTGCGGCTTCGCCGGGTTGTCTGCGACGCTTCGCGCGCGTTGTCGGTCGACTCAGGCGGCATGCAGAAGTCGATACGACAACGCGCGGAGCGCAGATAACCGACAACGCGCCGAAGGCGCAGACAACGCGGCGAAGCCGCAGCTCAGAACCTCGTTACCATCGAGATCGAGCCGACGCGGAACAGGTCTGACCTGTCGTAGGCGGCATCGATCTGGAAGCGGGGCCACGCCAGGCCGGCGCCGACCGAGAAGTGGGTGAGCGACTTCGTCTTCGGGAAGAGCACCGCGGCGGCGACCTCGTCGGAGTTCTGGAGCGGGCCGGTATAGGTAATGCTGTGTTGGGGGTCGCGCCAGGCGCCGGCGCGCACGGCGAACGGGATCTTCGTCGAGAAGAAGTACTCGCCGCCGAGGTGAATCTCCGTGGCGTCGGCGGCCTTGTAGGCCTTATCGATGGCGCGGACGGTGGCGTTGATGGAGACGAAGTTGTCGACCAGATTCGAGTACTTGACCCGTACCACGTCGGCG
This sequence comes from Thermoanaerobaculia bacterium, assembly GCA_017883235.1. Taxonomy (GTDB): domain Bacteria; phylum Acidobacteriota; class Thermoanaerobaculia; order Gp7-AA8; family Gp7-AA8; genus JADGNZ01. Next base: position 14,643 of record JADGNY010000149.1, read on the forward strand.
TTGATGGTCAGCACCGGCATGGGGCGGAAGGAGACGCCGGCACCGTAGACGTCGGGGATATGGAACGTCGTATCGGCCGCTTTGACGAACTCGAAGTTGGT
>JADGNY010000223.1 GCA_017883235.1 Thermoanaerobaculia bacterium
CTCATCACCCTCAAGCCCGGCTACATCTGGAACTACTCCGACCCTCCCACCGGCACAACACACGGCCAGCCCGTCGAAGCCGACCAGCACGTCCCCACCATGCTCTGGGGCGCCGGCATCCAGCCGGGGAGTTTCGATGATGCGGTCGCCCCCACGTTCCTCGCCAAAACCCTCGGCCGGCTCCTCGGCATCGAGGCCGGCGGCGCGGAGACGAGCGTGCTGCCATGTGTGGCGCGATAAAAAGGAGAGCGGGCGTCCCGCCTGCTCCCGGCGGGCGTCTCGCCCGACGGTGGGGACGAAGGCGAACGTAGATGTTAGCCAAAGACGAATGACGTCCCATCTGCGTTTTCAGGTTCAACCCTGCTTGCGGCGGGACCCACCGCCGGGCGAGACGCGCCGGCGGGAGCAGGCGAGAGGCCCGCTCTCCGCGTCTAAAACATGCGCGCCTCATACATCGCCGTCAGCCCAGGCGGCTCCTTGCTCAGCTTGCGCAAATAGCGGTGCAGCGAAACGTCGAGAAGAAAATCGGGCACGGTGTCGCGGCGTACGAGGCTCTTCATCGCGTCGGCCCACGACTTGATGTCGGCGGCGCCGGCGGCAACTTCTTCGATCTGCTGGACAGTAGGCTTCCATTCGCCGTCGACCGTAAGGATCTCCGTCTCGTTTCGCAGCCATTGCATGAACTGGGGCCAATTCATCAGCAGATGCGCAGCACGGAGGACGAGCCTCCGGTCTTCGTCCGGATTCGTGCTTCGTCCGCTGGCAAGCTGCACATTGCGCAGGACGCGCACGAGGCAGAAGTAGCGGACGATCGTACGCGGATTGAGCTCGAGATCCGTTACGGCAATCTCGGCGATCCGCTTCATCTCCTCGTCGTCGTTGTTCTTCATCAGATCGGCGACTTTGCTGGACGCTGCTTTCTGCACCTCGATCCGCGCTTCGTCGGGCAGAGTGTCGGGGAGCGCGGCGATGACCGCACCGACGGCGGTGGCAGACGACGCTTGCTGCACCTTCTCGATCAATTCCTTCGTCGCACCGCCCCGCTCGACAGGTCGTTTCCCGCGCAGATAGGCCAGGGCAAAGTCGTGAATGCGAGAAGGCTCTAGGTGCGGAATGACGAAGGGGAGCTGGACGAACTTCTCCATGAAGCGCCAGCCGAAGCTGCGGCGATAGGACGTGGACAACGTCTCGCCGCCGATCATGTTTTTCTGCGCCTTCTCCAGTGCCGCGGCCACCATGTCCATGTCCATGCCTAGGAAGAAGAAGACATTGCGGCGGGGAAGACTGAGGAATTGGTTAATGGCCAGGACCACCTGATTGACAGTCTGGGGATCGCAGCGGTCGAGATCGTCGACGAAGATGGCGATCGGCTTGTTCCCGACGAGAAGACCCAGTGCGCGGTCGAGGTCGTGATCGAGGAGATGAAGGAGGCCGAGCTCCGAACGATAGTTCGGCTCGGTGACATATTGCTCGAAGGGACGGCCGATCGACTTCTGGGTCTGGAAGTATCGGAAGACGGCAAAGACTCCGGCGCTGGCACTCAACCACACGCCGAGGCTTCTGAAGAGATCGTGGGCAAGAAGTGCCAGCGCGCCGCAGAGCAGTACGACGCCTGCCGGGATGAAGCGAGTCAGAACCCACCTGTGAACATCGTGGCGGATGGCGTCGACGTTGATGCGAGATTGTTGGAGCCGGAACCAGAACTTCTCGCGCTCGGCTGGCTCGAGCCGGGCCACGAGCTGGTGGAGGATCACGTGCGCCATCCCGGCCCAAACCTGCGAGGTTTCACGGTAGTAGAGAGGATTGAACCAGATCGTTGGGACTTGTCCGGCCTGCGTCGCAATCATCCCCTCCTTCTGCGCGCCGCCCGGTTTCGTCCAGGCCAGGAGCTGCCTGTACGTCGTATTGATCGCCGTGCGGATGTCCGCCGGCGCCGAGGCCACCTCTTCCCGATGCGGCGCTCCAGGGTCGAGCTCCTCCTGAATCATGCGCATGAGGCTCGTCTTTCCCTGGCCCCAAGGCGCCTGAATACCGATGGTCAGCGGCGGCTCGGTGTCGCCTTTGAGGATCGATTCGGTGATGGCCCTGGCGTAGAGCGCGTAACCGAGCTTGTCGTCGATGGTCCAGGTATCGCGGGAAACGATGTTCTCGATCGAGAACTCGGGAGGGAAGGGGGGTTCCGTGTCTGTCGATGGAATCGCCTGCGGCTCCGATTGCTCGTCTTCGTCAAGGACAGCATCAATCCGTGGCATGACTACGAGAGGCTCTGTACCGGCAATGCCGAAGACCTTGCTCCAGCGAAGCGGCGAGACGCCCGGTACGGCCTTCAGGATGAGGTTGAACATCTCTAATCTCAGGACCTCAGGCGTTACTCTGAGGGTTGTGAGATAGGAAACGACTGCATCATCCGTCAGGAAGGCTGGGGCAAAATGGCGAGACTCGATTACTTCCGTCTTGTCGGTTTCCTTCCGAACGTCGTGAGCACGACTGATGAATTCGTTGAGGACAGAAAAAGATTCGTCACTGACCACGAGCACAGGGTCAATTGGGTTCAGGCTATAGATCCCAAGTCTGTTAATGTCGAGGATCTCGATGGGATTACGACTGGTCAGTGATCGCACTGCGGCAATTCGCCCCGCCAGAATATTGAACGTACTAAAGGCCGGTCGCGCTTCATGAGAAATCTGAAGGAAAGAAGCGAAAAGAATGACGGGCGAGAGGTTGCGTTTGTTCGCATTGGCAACCACGACGGCCCGCTCGATTGCCTGACGATGCCATGGACGCAGCTTCCGCTTCGGATCGTGTAACAGAGCATAGAGATCGCCTGACGCCACCTCTCCGCTGAGCAGCCGTTCAAGCCAGGTCGCCAGTCCGCTATCTGCACCCAGGATGAACGTCCAAAGCTCAGCCGCAACTGCGCTCTCAACCTGGCGGAGCTCGCCGGGGCCAGAGACGCGCAACTCGATGCCCGGAAGGAGAGAAAGATTTCGCAGATTGTGAAAGAAACCGGGGCCTGCGTAGACGACGGTCTCGAGCGCGCCCTGCAGCATCACTCCTTCTTTGACGGCCGTTGGCTTCACCCCAATGACGAACGCGCCATGCTTCACGCGCGAGTCGTTATCGATGACCAGAATGACCGATTCAAGCGTCGTCGACCCCAACGGAGCTTGATACGTCCAGAGCTGACGCGCGGCGAGTTGCTGCAGGAGTGTGTTGTCGATGGAGAGAATTTTAGTCGCAAAGCGATCGGAGCGCTGGCGTCTCGCCGGCTGGCTCGGCGGCGTCTCGCCGCTGAGGCAAACGAACACGCCGACCTTCGTTGAAAACCGGGGCGAGAAGTTCGCGATCGGTGGTTAGCAGCAAGAGTTTGGTACCTCCACGCTCAGCGGCGAGACCCTTCGGCTTCGCTCAGGGCAGGCTCTGCTGGGCCAGCCGGCGAGACGCCAGCGCTCCGTCGCACGCCGCCGGGACGGCGGCGCTTCGTTGAGCGCCACCTATACGTGTCATCAGTTATTTGGTCGAAACTTCTCGGGCTGCTGATCCGTCTAAGGGGTATAGCAACTTCAGACGGAGGCGTGTCATGCCCGGAATGCACACTATCCTGCTCTTCGAGGTTCGTTCGACGGAGCGGAGCCACCCGCGTGAATTCAGCCGGCGTCTTCAGAATTTCAGCCGGATTCTGAAAGATTCCAGGCAATGTCCGAAAGATTGTGGGCTGGCTCCGAAAGATTCTGGACCGGCTCGAGAAAATTATGGGCCAGCTCGAGAAAATTGTGGGCCAGCCCGAGAAAGTTATGGACCAGCTCGGGAAAATTATGGGCCAGCCCGGGAAAATTATGGGCCAGCCCGAGAAAAATATGGGCCAGCCCGAGAAAAATATGGGCCAGCTCTAAAAAATTATGGGCTGAGCCTGAAAAATCTCCGCCTCGCTCGACAATCAGTCGGCGTTGTCCTGAAAAAACGACGGATTTCCTCGGCGCGCGCCCGTGCCCCTCCGGCGGCCTTGACCAACGTTGCACGGGCGGCGTGTCGCTGGCCGTGTCTGCATCCGCATCGTCCGCCGCCGATGGTGGCGCGGACGGCTCCATCAACCTCTTTTTCAAGGAGATCAAAAATGACCACTACGAGTCCTCCCACTGGAACCCCGGCGACAGGAACGCCTGCCGCCAGTCCGCAAACTCTCGACGCGCAGGACAAGATTGCCCGTCTGCGCGCCATCGCCAACGACTTTCCTGATGACGCGGATCCCAAACCGCTGACGCCGGCGGAGCGCCAGTTGGCGAATCGCACATCCATTGTCTTCGTGGAGAAGGCAGCCGTCTTCGCCGAGGCTGCTCCGAATATTGGAGTGGCGCTGTCCGTCGACACCGTGTCACTGCGCGACGCCATCGCCTCGGATCTCGCGTACGGAGGCGTCGTCGACGAGACACGTACTCTGACCTCGCGCATGGAGGCCGCCAACACCCGCAAGAAGCTCAAAGCG
>JADGNY010000224.1 GCA_017883235.1 Thermoanaerobaculia bacterium
GCCGCCTTTCGGAATACGCTTCGACGCGACGTTCCGAAATTGTAGGGCAGGCGCACCGCCTGCCGGGTTCCCAAGGTTCGGCAACCGGAGCGGTCGCCCAGCTGGCGTCGCTTCCGCTCCTCGCAAGGTTCGCCTCAGGCATCCGGCGGGGACTTCATAATCTTAAGGGTCTGGATCGAAGTGTATTCCTCAAGACCGTGCTGTCCGAATTCGACTCCAATACCAGACTGCTTGATCCCTCCAAAAGGTGCGTTCGGTTGAATAGCTCCGTGCTCATTCACCCACGCCGTGCCGCACTCGAGGCGCATCGCCAGTTCGGCTGCCTTCTTCGTGTCATTAGACCAAATCGAACCTCCGAGCCCGTTCGGGCTCGCGTTGGCGCGACGAATGGCATCGTCGATGTCGGAATACTTGATGACCGGCAGGATTGGACCGAATTGCTCTTCGTCGACAAGTCGAACCCCGTCGGTCACGTCCGCCACGACCGTCGGCTCGAAGAAATAGCCGTCGCCATCTCTGGCGTGGCCGCCTGAAAGAATCCGCGCGCCGTGGGCGCGGGCGTCCTCGGCGAGTTCCTGGACGTAGGCCAGCTGAGCCTTGTTCTGCACAGGACCGAGCTGCGTTTCCGGCTTCAAACCATCTCCGACCACTGCCTCCTGCGCGAGTCTGGCCAGTTCGTCGCAGAGCGACTCATAAATGCTTTCGTGGACATAAAGGCGTTTCAGGCAGGCACACGTCTGACCACTATTGTGGAAAGTGACGCTGAACAATTTGGGCGCGATCGCTTTCGGATCGACGTCCGGGAGAACAATGCCGGCATCATTCCCTCCAAGCTCCAAGGTGAGCCGTTTGAGGTTGCCGGCCGCGTCTTGCATGATCTTCCTGCCTGTAGCGGTCGAGCCAGTAAAGACCATTTTGTCGATGCCGGGATGCTTCGCCATCGCCGGACCAACACCCGAATCGGAGCGCGTGGTGATGATGTTCAAGACCCCCGGTGGCAGGATCTCGTTAGCCAGCGCAACGAATCTGGCGGTCGCGACCGGGGTCAACGCGGAAGGTTTGATCACGACGGTGTTGCCGGCGCGTAAGGCAGGAATGACATGCCAAATGGCGATCAGCAGCGGCCAGTTCCAAGGCGGGATGGAACCGACAACGCCGAGAGGTTTACGATGGACCTCGATGCGCGCCTCTTCGTTATCCTGAATAATTTCGACCGGCAGAGTGAGATCCGCTGTAGCATGAGTCCATGCGATCGCGCCGCCGACCTCCATTCCGGCGCCCACGCCGGCGAGGCCTTTCAGCGGCTTGCCAGTTTCCCTGGTCACGAGTTCCATTAGCGCGGGCATGTTCGCCTGGAGCGCGTCGCCGATTGCGTGCAGTAGACGCTGGCGCTCGGTGTCGCCGGTCGCGCTCCAGGTTGGAAAGGCGTTGCGAGCTGCCGCCACTGCGGCCTCCAAGTGCGAAATGTCGCCGGCCGCGACGTCGGCAAAGGCCGCACCAGTGGCTGGGTTAATGACGGAGAAGGTGCTGCGAGCTGAAACTCGCTTGCCATCGATGATCATCGGAATGCTCCCTGTAAGCTCATCTCGATTGGGCGCCGTCATCACGGCATCTTATCACCGACGAGTTGCAGATAGGCAAGGGAAACTGAATGGTCGATAGCTGAGGGCGTTGAAGCGTTGGACGGTCGGGCCGCTCCGCGCTCCGCGGGCGTCCTCTTTCACCAGTCAATCGGCGTGGAGCGAGTCACGAGGCGCTCTCTAATATCTGAGGCAGAGAGTGGCGGCAGGCGGTAGTGCTTATGAATCTCAAAAGCCTACAGAACGCGATTATCCTTCTCCTCCTGTTCCTTCTATTCGGCCACTGCGACTGCAACCGGCATTGACCCAAAGAATAAAGAGCGGCCGGAGGGCAGACCATCTCCAAGCTCCAAGTCAAAGATTTTTTCATTTTTCCTGCAGGTCAGATTTGCCCTGCGACCGGAGTGCCGTACACGCGCTGATTGCCAAAGAGACGATAGCGCCCTCCCTGGGATAGATAATATTTATCCGCGCAGGCACCGGTGTCGCCTGTTCTGTAGGAGCCGAACCCCAATTGGCCAAGGGGTAAACTCGCTAGAGCATAATAACCGGCGCAGGAAACCTTCCAATCGGTGAAGGGGCATTTATGCTCGGTGCCACCCTCGCTTGAATCCGCACGGACAGGGATTCAAGCGGGGGTGCATCCGAGCATGAAAACACGTTAGTCTCATCATTGTAGAGTTTCCCCCGACAGCCGTTCGAGCGGCTATCGCCAGTCATCAATAGTCAATCATAAATACCCTTACTTCGCGCCCAGGCGGGGCAGGGTGAGAGCACGAACTGCTCGTTTGCTCGTTTTTTTCAATGGAAAACGATCGGACAAGAAATGCACAGCATTTCGCAAATGCTGATGAGCGCTCAATCCAGTCACGCCTTGAGGATACCGGCAAGTGCGCAGGGAAACTGCGAACGACAGGCTCGTTCGCACAACGGAAAAGCAACGACGATAAAAATCAGTAGCAAAGGCGGAACCCCGAGCACGCTAAATTCCCTATACTTAAGTAGGTAATGCCATGTCCCGTGGTCTCGTCGAGCCGTTAGATGCCGTGAGCCTCGCACGCGAAAGCGCCTCGCGCCCGCGGTACGCACGATGGCGCGCGGTGGCTCTTGGGTCGGTCTACGTTCTCGTCGCCATCCACATCCTTCACTGGCGACTCGCGGGGAAAACTCTTGCGCCCCTCGAGTTCAACGAGGTCATGTACACGCTCGAGCTGGGAATTCTGACCGCGGGGTTCATCTTCATGGCACTCGCGGTCGTTGCGACCGCCGTCTTCGGCCGCTTCTTCTGCTCCTGGGGATGCCACATCCTGGCGCTCCAGGATCTCTGCAGCTGGATCCTGAAGCGACTGAAGATCCGCCCGCATCCGGTCCGGAGCCGTCTTCTCCTCTGGGTTCCCGTCGTGGTCGCGCTCTATATGTTTGTGTGGCCGCAGATCGAGCGGATCGCGGCCGGTCAGGCGCTGCCCGCGCTCCACCTCCGCACGGATGCCCAGGGATGGGCCTCGTTCCTCACGACGAACTTCTGGCGCAATCTCCCCGGACCCGGCGTGATCGTGACTACCTTCTTCTTCTGCGGATTCGCGATCGTCTTCCTGATGGGCTCGCGCTCGTTCTGCTTCTACGCCTGTCCGTACGGGGCCGTTTTTGCCGCGATGGATCGGATCGCCCCGGGCCGGATCCGGGCCCACGACCGGTGCAAGGAGTGCGGCGCGTGCACGGCGGCCTGTACCTCGGGGATCCGCGTCCACGAGGAGACCGGCCGCTACGGCATGGTGGTCAACAATCGGTGCCTGCGGGATCTCGACTGCGTGGCGGCCTGCCCCGAAGGGAACCTCTACTACGGGTTCGGCCGGCCGTCTCTTTTCGCGCCGGCGCTCTCGGATCGAAAAGTCCGCAACGTGTACGACTTCACCTTGGGCGAGGAGATCGCGATGACCGCGATCTTCACGATCGCCCTGCTTTCCGTGCGAGGCCTCTACGACATCCTCCCGTTCTTCCTCTCCATTGCTCTGGCGTTGATGCTGGCCTTCCTGACCCTCGTGACCTGGCGTTTGGCTCGCCGGGCCGACGTCTGGCTCGGAAGGTGGCGGCTCAAGGCGGCGGGCAAGGTGAGAGTCGGAGGGTTCGTGCTGGCCGCCTGCGTGGGGTTGCTCGTCGGCCTCGTCGTTCACAGCGGGATCGTTCGCTATCAAATGGCTGCGGGCTGGCGCGACTTCCAGAGCCTGTCCTCCGATCATGGCGCGAGCCTCGCGTCCCTGGACGCGGCGATCGGTCACCTGAGCTTCGTGGATCGTCACGGTCTCCTGCCGACCCCGCGACTTCGGGATGCCCAGGCGAGGCTGAACTACAGGGCCGGTGAAATCCTGTTCGGGTTGGGCCGGCTCTCCGATGCGACGGCGCGCCTGCGCGAGGGCCTCAGGCTGCAGCCCGAGAACGCCGCTGCGGAAGGCGAACTGGGAGCCCTTCTCTTAGAGCAGAGGGACCTCGGCGGCGCGATCGAGCATCTCCGCGCCGCGACCCGCCTCCAGCCGGACAATGCCGACGCGCACCATAACCTCGCCGTCACGCTCCATTCTGCGGGAAGGATCGATGAGGCCATGACGGAGATCGACGCCGCGCTCCGGTTGACTCCGGATGATCCCAAGTCCCTCGAATTCCGCCGGTACCTCGCGTCAATGAGATCCAGATAGCCATCGCCGCCAGTTGATGTCGGTCTTTGCCTGGGCCCTTCCTGCGCGGGGGCCACAGGGGGTCGCGTCTAAAGGGCGTGTTGCCGAAAAGGGTTGCGGTGGGGTAGTAACCAAGAAGTCGTTAGGAATTTAGCAGGTTGATAACAACTGACCACTGCGTCAAAGAAAGAC